>JAMCWS010000381.1 GCA_023480605.1 bacterium | reverse complement strand
ATCTGTCCCGTCGGCGTTGACGTTGGTATAATCGGTCAGCTTGTTGATATCTTTTTCCAGGCCGAGGAAGTACTTGATGTTGGCCGACAGGCTCATATTGCGGGAGGTGTCGGTGTTGGCCTTTTTCGTGCCCGAGCTGTTCTGGATCACGCGCACGAGCACAATGTCGCCGCGACGGAAGGCCTTGTCGTCGGCGAATAGATCGGCGGCGCGCGAGGCCGCGAAAAGGGAGCCGTCCGTGGGTGCGGCTTCCGGGCGCGACGCGCTCGCCAGCGAGGGTATCTGCGGCTGAACGAACGGGGCCGGCGCGGGGGTCGGCTGGCGGACGCGGCCGGCAGCCGCGCAGCCGAACGTCATGAGCGTCAGGCCCGCCAGTGCCGCCACGGCGGATATTCCACGCCAGTGTGTCAATCGGATCGGTCTCATCAGTCGATCACCTGCACTTCGTCTTTGGAAAGGACGCGGGCGAAGATTGTCCGCTTGGATTGGGCGTTCGAAACGCGGATGACAGCCCCCATGGCCCCGTCCTGCTCGGCGATGCCGGGCGCGGTGATCCGGATCGGTCCCCGTTCGACCCGCATCGTCACCGCCTGGTTGCGTCGCACGAGCGTGGCCGACTCGACCATCTGATCGGTCAGCCACTGGCCGGGACGTATTTCCGATTTCGCCGTCGTACCGCCGACATCGGCGATCCGGCTGAGCGCGCCGCGCGGCAACTGCGACAGGCGCGCCGGCAGGGCGATCACGCCATCCGTCGGCAGTATCTCTCCCCGGCGTATGACGCGGTTCACCTGCAAGCCTTCGGCTTCGCGGTCGATCCAGACCGAACCGCTGAAGCGTTGCGTGGCGCCGCCCGCGGCGGTGACCAGGGCCGTGTAAGGCGCGGCGCCGAGACCGCGCGCCGGCAGGCGGAAGTCGTAGCGCACGCTCCAGCCGCCGTCGGGCAACGCGAGTTTATCGGGAAGGGCCGCGCGTTCGATGATGCAACCCTGGCCGCCGCTGGGCAGGGCGGCGCGGAGTTGTTCGAACAGCATCGTTTCCAGCGAAGCGCGCCGCGGGGCTTCGCTCCCAAGGGTGGCCAGCAGGTCGTCCACCCCGGCGCTCGTCGGCGCCGCGGCGCGACTGACCGCTTGCGGGGCTTCTCCCGCCGGGGCGTCGGGCGTCGCGACGATCGTCCTCGGAATGCGCAAGAGGGGAACCTCCGCCGCCGCACCCTCGCAGTCCACCGGCAAGAGCGCGTAGCGGGCCGTCGGGGGTTGGGGGGAAGGCGGCGGCGGAAGTTCCAGTCCAGGGGCAGCCCCTGCCGGGGCCATCCACCACACGGCAAGGGCGAGGGGAGGAATGCCCCTGGTAATCAAGGATTTCAAGCGACAGGCTATAGGCTTTAGGCCAATGACAACAGGCTCCAGGCTAAAGGCTCCAGGCTTGAGGTATAACCGGTTCTTCGCCGAGGTCGCGCGATTCATTGATTGAAGGCGGGTAAATCGCATCATCTCATCAATCTCCCCATATTGCCCCAACCCATCACCTTGCCGTATCTGAAGCCTCAAACCCGAAGCCTAAAGCCTGAAGCCTCCATCCTTCGCCTCGCTTACCTCTTCAGTTGCGAGGCGGTTTGCATCATTTCGTCGGCCGTCGTGATCGCCTTGGAATTGATTTCGTAGGCCCGCTGGCTGACGATCATGTTGACGAGTTCCTCGACCACGCTGACGTTGCTGTTTTCCAGCATCGACTGGCGCAGCGTGCCATATCCCTCGGCGCCGGGCGTGCCGGTGGTGGGCGCGCCCGAGGCCTGCGTCTCGCGGAACAGGTTCTGGCCCATCGCCTCCAACCCGGCCGGATTGGCAAAGCGTGCGATCGTGATGTTGCCGATGACCGAGGGGGCGGACTGGCCGGCTTGGGTCACCGTGACGGTGCCGTCGGTGCCGATGGTTGTCGTCAGCGCGTCGGACGGGACGGTGATGTTGGGGGTAAGCAGGTCGCCGTTGCTGGTGACGACCTGCCCCTGATTGTTGAGCTTGAATGCGCCGTCGCGAGTGTAGGCCGTGTCGCCGTTGGGCAAGGTCACCTGGAAGAAGCCGTCGCCCTCGATCAGCACATCGTAGGGTTGGCCGGTCTGCTGATACGCGCCTTGGGTGAAATTCTTTTCGATCGCGGCGGGGCGTGAGCCATAACCCAGGTAGATGCCGGTGGGCACCTCGGTGTTGACCGTCGCGTTGGCGCCGACGGGGCGGATGGCCTGGTAGAGCAGGTCCTGGAAGTCGACCCGGCCGCGTTTGAAACCGGTGGTGTTGACGTTGGCCAGGTTGTTGGCGATGTTGTCGATGTTGAGTTGTTGCGACTGCATGCCGGTGGCGGCGACGAACAATGCTCTCATGGCGATTCACCCCTTGTTTTCCAGTACATTTCTCACGCGCCGGCGGGCGGCGTTCTTATTTCTCCGCGGCCGCTTCGATGCGGCGCGCGACCACTTCGTCGATAGTCTGAATCACCTTCTGATTAGCTTGATACATGCGCTCGGTCTGGATCATCTCGATCATCGAGCCGATGGCGCTGACGTTGGAGCCTTCGATCGTTTCGGGCCGCAGGCTGGGATTGGCCAACGGTTTGGCGCCGGCGCCGGCGGCCAGCGTCAGGCAGCCGTCGCCGGTTTTAACCAGGGCGCGGGGATCGTCGACGGAGACTACCCCCAGGATGGCGGCGGTCGCGCCCCCGACGCTGATCGTGCCGTCGGAGCCGATCGTCGGGGCGCCGCCGCTCAGATCGAGCCTGATCGGACTGCCCTGGTTGTCGAGCACGCGCCGGCCGCCGGCGGTCACCAGTTCGGAGTTGCTGTTAAGCTGGAAATTGCCGGCCCGCGTCAGCAGGGGCGCGCCGCCGGCGTTTTCGACCTGAAAGAATCCTTCGCCGTCGATGGCCACGTCGAGGGGGCGGCCCGTCACGTGCTGCGGGCCGGCGGCAAGGTCGACCCACGAGTTTCGGAACTCCGGCCAGACCGCCGCGGAAGGGTCGGACCGTGCGCTGGCGCCGGCGGTCTCGCGGGCCAGCGACGCTTTGAGATGTTCGACGAACACACCCTGGTCCTGTTTGTAACCGACCGTGTTGACGTTGGCGAGGTTGTTGGCGATCTGAGCCAGGCGCATCTCCTGCCCCAGCGCGGCCGACGTGACCTGGTATATTTCCTTCATCGCGACGCGCACG
>JAMCWS010000066.1 GCA_023480605.1 bacterium | reverse complement strand
ATCAGGTTGTTAAAGTCAAGCAAAACCAACCGCGAGGGCGGCCGGGAGCGGACACGGCTCAGGCGCCTCCGCGACGCGCCATGCCCGCCTGGCGCGCGTAAGCGAACACGTCGCCGGCTTCGAGAATGGGGGCGATGTCGCCCAGCGGGTTGAGCGCGTATTCGGTTCCCTGGGTCAGGTTGCGGATCACGTTGGCGGCCAGCTCGATCTCGGCCTCGTCGCCCGTGCGGAACTTGTCGACCAGCCGGCGCGGGGTCTCGTAGGGAATCAGGTATCCCCCGTTGACGCTGTTGCGGAAAAAGATCCGGGCGTAGAATTCGGCGACGACCGCCTCGATGCCGGCCTCACGCAGCGCGAATGGCGCGTGCTCGCGCGAGGAGCCGCAGCCGAAGTTGCGGCCGCCGATGACGATCGCATAGTCGCTCTTGAACTCGCCCTCGCGCACGAAGGGAATATTGCCCTGAGGCAGGCCGGCCGCGGCCGGCGGGACCGAACTGAGCGCGTAACGGCCGTAAAGCTTGCGCTCCTCGGCGTCGCTCAGGCTGTAAACGAGGAATTCGGCGGGGATGATCTGATCGGTGTCGATGTTGTCGCCGATGACGTAAACTTTGCCGCGGATGATCTTTTTCATGACCTGCACTTCTCCCAATGAAGACGACGCCATTCCCGCCGGGGCGGAACGGGAAATTGCACCACCTTAGCGCAAAACCGGGGGAATGACAACGGTTTGTGGGACTCCCTTGGTCCGCCCTCTTTTCACATAAAGACACGAAGGCACAAAGATATAATTTTGCACAAGCTTGCGTGGATATCGACTGTTGAACGATCATGTCACTCACTGCGAGGGAAAATATGTTAATGAGCCATTCGGTGTATGATTGATACTATTATACTTCGTGCCTTTGTGTCTTTGTGTGAGAAACGGCAATCCATATGCCTGAAGGATCGAGGGGGATTCGGAGGCGGGCCGGGCTTCGGGTTTACCGGGTTTTGAGCGCCAGGACTTTTTCGATCAGGCCCGTGGTTGATCGGCCGGGGGTCAGGGCAAGCGTTTTGACCTCGGCGCCCCAGCCTTCGGCCACCTCGCGTCCCACGACGCCGTCGATCGAATAATTGGCGCCCTTGACCAGCACCTCGGGGCGCAGTTCGCAAAGGAGGGGGATCGGCGTGTCTTCGCCGAACCAGGTGACGAAATCGACACAAGCGAAACCGGCCAGAATCTGAAGACGCTCCTCGAGCTTGAGGATCGGCCGGTCGGGGCCCTTGAGGCGGCGGATGGAGTCGTCGTCGTTGACAGCCACCACCAGCGCGTCGCCTTGGCGGCGGGCGGCCCACAGGTAACGCAGGTGGCCGACGTGCACAAGGTCGAAGCACCCGTTGGTAAAGACAAGTTTACACAGGCCGGCGGCGCGCAATTCGGTCAGTCTGGCCGCCAAGGCTCGGCGCTCGTATATTTTATCACGCATGGGTGAGGACATCTTTGCTTACTGGTTCGTTTCATCGCCGCGGGCGGGGGCGGTCTTGCCTGTATCTTTCGGGGTTTCGGCGGCCCTGCCGGCGGCCCTGCCGGCAGCCGTTTCGTCGCCGGATCCGCCCGCCGTTTCATTAAACAGCAGCTCTTGTGTCCGGCCGGTCTCATCGCGCGGTGACGGCGCGGGCGTGAGTGAACCGCGCACGGGCGGCTCGGAGGGCGGGGCGGGGTGCCCCGCCGGTCCGGGGTGCGTCTTGAGGTCGGTTTCGCTCAGATCAAGCACGATGTCGATCCGGTCGATTTTTTCGATGCCCAGCACCTGAGCGAAACCGTCGCGGATCGAGGATTCGATCTGACGCTTGATTTCCGGCAGGCTGCTGGTGGGCACGACGCTGACGTTGATCTTGATCGAGATCCCCCGCGCGCCGATCTGGCGAACGCGAACCCGCTGCGAGACGATGGCCGGATGGCTTTCGACCTGCGCGCGGACGAACTTGATGAGCGCGCCGCGATGGATGAGGAGCGCATCGCCCGCCGAAGTGCGCACCTGCAGCGCCGCGGGGCGGCGCGTCCAGATGGCCCACTGCACCAGCCAGCAGGCCGGCGGCAGCAGCAGGGCCACGACCCAGTAGACGTAACAGGCCATCGGTCCCGTGGGGGCGCCCACGCGGCCCAGCAACACGAGCATCGGATGATCGGCCAGCCCCCATACGCCCGACAATATGACATCGAGGGCCACGAGAAACAACGCCGCGTGAATGGCAACCTGAAGCAGATAGCGTAGTGCTCTCATGGCGTCATGCCTCCCGTGCATGATCGGCGCGTGCGCGAAACCCCGCAAACCGCCTCCGTCCTGCATAACATCAGGGGTTGGGTTTTGCAAGGCTTCTTTGATCGCGCGCGAAAGCTGGCGCTCGCTCAGCGGGCGCAGAACGACCTCGAAGGTCTCCAGCGCGGCGCGGATCGCCTGGTGGTTGGTGCTCCGGCGCATCCGGTCCAGATCTTCCAACGCCGCCTCGACCTGCATCTGTTCCTCGGCGTTGAGCACCTCGCCGTGGCGTTCGAGCGACTTGCGGGCGGCGGCCAGCGTCATCTCGGCCTCGTTGCGCGCCTCGATGAGTTGGCGCTGCTCGAAATCCTGTTCGGCGTGCTCGATCGACGCCTCGAGCATCGCCTCGACCTCCTCGTCGGTCAGGCCGTAGGTCGGGTGCACGTCGACCTGCTGTTCCTTGCCGGTGCGCTTGTCGTGGGCCTTGACGTGCAGGATGCCGTCGGCGTCGATGGTGAACGTCACTTCGACGCGCGGCATGCCGGCCGGCTGGGGCGGGATCCCCTTGAGCGTGAAGCGGGCCAGGGAGCGGCAGTCGCCGGCCAGTTCGCGTTCGCCTTGCAGCACGTGGATGTCGACGTTGGTCTGGCCGTCGACGAAGGTCGTGAACATCTCGCTGGCCGAAGTGGGGATGGTGGTGTTGCGCTCGATGATGCGGCTCATCACGCCGCCGAAGGTTTCGATCCCCAGCGAAAGGGGAGTGACGTCGAGCAGCAGCATGTCGGTGGTGCCGCCGGCCAGGATGTCGGCCTGAACAGCCGCCCCCAACGCGACCACCTCGTCGGGATTGATGTCGCAGTGGGGCGGCTTCCGAAAGATCGTCTCCACCAGTCGGCGCACGGCCGGGATGCGCGTCGAGCCGCCCACAAGCACGACCTCATCGATGTGTTCGGGCTTGAGGCCGGCGTCGGCCATCGCCTGCAGGCAGCTCCGGCGCGTTTTCTCGATA
>JAMCWS010000138.1 GCA_023480605.1 bacterium | reverse complement strand
ATATATTTCCTCCGATTCGACTTGCGGCGGCAAGGTCACGCCGGCCCGGATCATCGACCCCGGGAAGGGGCCGCTTACTTTTCGGGCGCGGCGCGGCGGCTTGCGGCGCGGGCCGCCTTGCCCCGAGGCTTCCGCCCGGCAGGAACCCGTGATAACGCGGCGGCGCGGGCGTCATGGGAGGCCATGAAGCGCGCCATGGCTTCGGGCGAGCGGCTCGCAAGCGCTTCAAAGGCGGGATCGCCCGTCCGCTTCATCCAGTCCAGCAATTGCTCGCGCAGGCGTTCGACATCCTTACGGCAAGACGGGTCGTCGATGCGGTTGTGGAGGGCGTCGGGTTCGTCGGCCAGATCGTAGAACTCCTCGGGGGCGCGGTATTCGAAGAACCGGACCCGCGCGGCCACCTCGGGGCTTGCCACGGCGGCGGCGACCATCGCCTTGAAGGTGAGGCCCGCCTGCGACTCGTTTTTAAAGACGCGCCGGCCGTCGGACCAGGGATTGAAGATATAGGCGTAGCGGGCCTCCTGAACGCAGCGCATCGGATAGCGATTGCGGGCGGAAGTCTCGTGGAACTGCGTAAAGACCCGGCCACGCTCCTCGGCAGCGTCGGGGGGTGGCGGGCTGCCGGTGAGAAGGGGCAGGAAGGAGCGGCCGTCCACGCCCTCCTGCGGGGGCAGACCGGCGGCGGCTAGAATCGTCGGCATGAAGTCGATCCCTGAGATGAAATGCGATCGGTCGACCGTGCCGGGCGCGACGCGCCCCGGCCAACGGACGATCCAGGGCGTACGGGTGCTGTTGAGGTAGCAATTGGTTTTCGAGAAGGGGAAGGCCATGCCATTATCAGAGAGGAACATGACCAGGGTGTCGTCCTCGCGGCCGGCCTCGGCGAGGGTCCGCAGGACGGCCCCCACCGTGTCGTCGCAGCGACGGACGGAACTGTAATACTGGGCGACCTCGTTGCGCACGTCGTCGAGGGCGGGCAGGAAACCGGGCACATCGACCTCATCGGGCCGGTAGACGCGTGAAGGGACGGGCACGTTGGGGAAATCGTCTTGGCTGCCGTGGAAGGGTCGGTGGGGGTCGTGGGAGTTGGCCATCAGGAAGAAGGGCCGCTTTTCGGCGGCGGCGCGGCGGAAAAATTCAACCGCGTACTTGGAATAGAGGCTGGGATCGCGGCCCTGCCCCAGATCCTTCATGTCATAGGCCATCGCCCAGGGGAATTTTTCGCGCGGCGCGAGGTGTACGACTTTGCCGAGAATGCCGTTGAGATAGCCGGCGGCGGCGAGGCGCTCCTGGAGCGTGGTCACGTCCGTGTCGATCGGGCCGAACCCCTCGGCGCCGTTGCGGTGTGGATAGCGTCCCGTCATGAGAACCGAGCGGCTGGGCTGGCAGACGGCGATGGTGACGTGGGCGTGTTCGAAGCGCAGTCCACCGGCCGCAAGGCGGTCGATGTTGGGCGTAATACCGGGCGTCGTGCCGCCAAAGCAGGCGGGGGCGTCCCAGTTCATATCGTCGGCGACGAGCAGCAGGATGTTGGGCCGAGAGGCCGGATCATTCGCGCGCGGCGCGCCGGTGTCCGCCGAGGGCGGGGCGGCCGGCGACGGAGCAGCGCCGCTTGCAAACCTGGAGGTTAGTAGCAGGAGGGAGCCAAATCCCGCCCGCTTCAGAAAATCGCGGCGATTGCCCGCCATGGGATACCGATCCTCCCTTAGCCCGGACGGGCCGGAACGATGACCGTACATGATAGCCCAACGACCGGTTTTATCAAAGGAAAAGGCCCGAACATGCGGGGGCGTGGTGGCGGCGGTGAGGGAGATTGGATTGGGGTTTTGGATAACGATTGCGGCGGCGGCGGAAGCATACCCGGATGGGTTCGATTACGATAACGAGAACGAAAACGAGGGGGATGACTGCGGTGTGGCCCATGACACGCACGATATCCGTCGGGCCGGATGGCAGGACCTTCCCCAAAAAAAGGGCGTGCTTTGGCGAAAAGGCCGATGGACATTAAATTTTGGCGCGGCGCGAAGTGAAAACGATCTTTTTCCGGATAAACCAGAAGGCGCCGGATTTCCGCAGCGAAAACGCCCAGATCCTCTCGTGCGTCAGCGCCGTGGTGCGCCGCGTGGGGCCGGACAAAGGGATTTGGGTGATGGACCGCGGCAGCGACCGCTTACGCCTGTACCGGGCGTTTTTACGGATGTATTTGAACTTTATCGTGCGCCTGGTGGGCCATCGGGACCTGGTCTGCCATGGCCGCACCAGTCGGGCCGAGTAGTTGGTCGCCGACTGTCCGATGCTTTACGCCGAGACGGTCTGGCGCGAGCGGGGCGACGGCACCGAGCAGGCCATCCGCCTGGAGTTCGGCTACCGCCAGGTGCGCCTGCCGGGCTTTACGCGGCCCCTGTGGCTGCTGGTGGTCAAAGGGTTTGGCGAGGAACCCCTGATGATTCTGACCACCGTGGCGCTGCGCAAGAACCGCGCCGTGCTGTGGTGGGTGATCGAGGCTTACCTGACGCGCTGGCGGATCGAGGAGACGCTGCGGTTCGCCAAGCAGAGCTATGCGCTGGAGGACGTGCGGGTGCTGGGTTACCAGAGCCTCAAAAACATGATGGCCCTGGCGCTATGGCCGATGTATTTGCGATGGTCCATCTGGGCCAGCAGGCCAAGCTGGCGATTCCGGCCCACCACGCGCTCAAGGCGACCAAACGGCTCTTCGGCATTCCCGATTTCCGTTATTATGCCGTCGCCGACGGCATCGCGGCGATCCTAACCGGCCGCCAAGGGCCGGTCTTCGATCACGTCCGCGCCGGCCCCGACGACGAGGCCCATCCCGATATGCTCGACCTGTTCGGTTGCTGGGTCACATGACGCCGGAAAAACTGGGGAAAGTCCTGAAATATTTTCCATTCCGAAGGGCGGCGGAAATTGCCATAATCGACATATCGCGGGTCGATGCCGCCAGGCGCCATAATCGGTTTTTGGAATGTAAAAAGTCATGGGAGCGACCGATGACGGATCAGAATGATTTCACGCTGCCTCCACGGGGCCAGGAGCCAACGATCCCCGAGTCGACCCGGCCGGAGACACCGGCGGGCGCGCCCGGATCAGGCACGCCTTCCGGGGAAGGCGCCGCCGCGGCACGCGGTTCGGCCGCGCCGCCGCCCCTGCCGCCTCGCTACGCCGCCCCGCCCCGCCGCCGTGGATTCCTGAAAGTTTTTTTAATCTTCATGGGGATTTTCGTCTTTTGTCTGGCCGGACTGGCGCGCCAGC
>JAMCWS010000111.1 GCA_023480605.1 bacterium | reverse complement strand
GCTGGCCGTCCGGTCCTTCGAATTCTCCGACCAGTAGATCGTCGCCCTCAAGTTTCGCCACCCAGTGGCTCGATTGGATGCCCAGGCAGCCCTCCGGCACGCGGGGATGATGAAAGACGTTAACGTTTTTAAGCTTCACATACTCCGGCGCCAGGCGCTGCAACTGGAAATTCACCTCGCGCAGCATGTCCCAGGTGGGCGTCTTATGGCCGAACTGGTCGGTCGGCGCCAGGCGGTAGTTGCCGATCGCGGGGGCGAAGTAGGTGAAATAACTGATGCCCCGCGCGCCATAAGCCAAGGTGGTGTAGGCCTGGAAACGCAGGCTCGCCGGCGTCGGCTCGGCGTAGTGGAAATGCGAGTTGGAGAGGACGATGTTCCAGAATGGCAGGCCGTGGCGCAGTGCCGCCGCCCGCACCTCCTCCAGGTTCCGGAAGTATCCTTCGCGCAGGCTGCCGTCGTCCATCAGGGCGTAGTGGTCGTAACTGATGAATTTGGGATGGACCGCCTGGACGAACGATTCGAGATAATTGCCATAGGTGGACGTATCGAGTTGCGCCGGCGAGGCGTAGTTGGGAAACAGGTTGATGTAGGCGAGCGCGGCGGGGGCGTGGCGCGCGTAGGCCGCGGCCCATTTGCCCAGCCCGGGGAAGATCCGGGCACCCGGTTCGTCGCGCAGGTAATAGCCGAAGACGGCCTTGTGGCCGGCGACGCGGCCGGTCAGCTCCGCCACGCGGCGCTCGATTTCCGACTCGGCGAGGCCCGCCGCCTCGTCGCCCACGTGGGTGGCCGGATCCGAAACGATGCACTTGAGTCCGGCTTGGCTGACAAGGTCCAGGTCGCCGGGGGCGACGAAACCCGCCAGATTAAAGCCGCAGGCGCGGATTTCCTTGAGCGCCGCCAGGTCGCCCGGCGTTGCGCCCCAGGGCATGATGGCGAATTCCTCGGGAGCAATCGGCGGCGGCTCATTCATGGCCTGCCCCCACGCCGCACTCCAGCATATTCCCATCGCGATCCATATGATCCATTGCCGTCGGTCCTTTTTCATTGGACTCGCTCCCGGTCAGGCGGTCGGTGTAACGAATGAATCTAACGGAACGCCTCAGCCCTCGCTGGCGGCGGGGGAATCCTCGTCGCGCGCCAGAACGTGAACGCGGGCCGCGTGGATGCGGGCCGAGGCGGTCAGTTCGCGGCGCACCCGGGCGGCGATCGCCTCGGCCGAGAGCCCGCACTGATGATAGAGACTGGCGGGCGAACCGTGCTCGACGAACTGATCGGGGATGCCCAGCGTGATGACGCGCGGCTCGTCGCGCGACTCGCCGGGGGCGGCCATCGAGCGCGCGTCGCCGGCAGGGGCGCGCGCGTCGCCGATGGCAAGCAGTTCCAGCACCGCCGCGCCGAAGCCGCCGGCCACGGCGTTGTCCTCGACGGTGATCAGGCAGGAGTAACGGCAGGCGGCGCGCAGGATCAGGTCGCGATCGAGGGGCTTGGCGAAGCGGGCGTTAATGACGCCGACGCGAATGCCCCCGGCCTCGAGCAGGCGGGCCGCTTCGAGCGCGTGCGCCGCCATCGTGCCGATGCC
The DNA here is from genome assembly GCA_023480605.1 of bacterium. GTDB lineage: Bacteria > Sumerlaeota > Sumerlaeia > MVZB01 > MVZB01 > JAMCWS01. Next base: position 1,619 of record JAMCWS010000111.1, on the reverse strand, counting down.
GACCAGGCAGACATCCTCGCCCTCGATCAACACCTGGCCGCGGCCGATCGGCAGCCGGCGGGGGGGCGAAGTCAGGTTGTCGCCGGCGGCGGTCTTGCCGCGCGGGAAGCGCACGGCGATCGGCCCGGCGTCGTAATGGGCGGCCGTGTGGATCATGTCGCGCAGTTCGGCCCCGTCCATCGGCGCCATGACGACCATATCCGGAATCATCCGCAAGTAGGTCAGATCGAAAACGCCATGGTGGGTGGGACCGTCGGCGCCGACGATCCCCGACCGGTCGAGGGCGAAGGCCACCGGCAGCTTTTGCAGCGCCACGTCGTGCAGGATCGGGTCGATGGCCCGCTGCATGAAGGAGGAGTAAATGCACACCCAGGGCCGAAGCCCCTCGCAGGCCATTCCGGCCGCCTGGATGACGGCGTGCTCCTCGGCGATGCCGACGTCGTAGGTACGGTCGGGGAACTCCTCCTGGAAGCGCGTCAGGCCGGTGCCCTCGAGCATGGCGGCGGTCAGGGCCACGATCCGCCCGTCGGCGCGGGCCTCGGCGGTCAGGCTCTCGGCGAAAACCTCGGTGAAGGTGGGGGGGCCGGGCTCGGTCGCCGGCGCCTCCCCACTCTCGGCATTGAAATGCAGCGGCGGGCTGTGGAACGTCACCGGGTCGGCCTCGGCGTAATCGCGTCCCTTGCCCTTGACGGTGATGACGTGCAGCAGGATCGGGCCGGAAAAGCCGTGCACCTTGCGCAGGATCGGGATCAAGTCCTCCAGGTTGTGGCCGTCGACGGGCCCCAGGTAGCGCACGCCCAGTTCTTCGAACAGGATGCCGGGCACGATCAGGCCCTTGACGGATTCTTCGACGCGGTTGGTCAGGTTGAGGAATCGCTGGCCGGCCGGCAGGCGCTTGATGAACTCGATCGCTCCGCGGCGCTTTTCATTGTAGAAATGGGTGGTGATGATCCGGTTGAAATAATGGGCCAGCGCGCCGACATTGGGCGAGATCGACATCTCGTTGTCGTTGAGGATCATCAGCAGGTCGGTCTTGAGCATGCCGGCGTTGTTGAGCGCCTCGTAACAGATGCCGCCCGACATCGCCCCGTCGCCCGTCACCGAGACGACCTTGTAATCCTCGCCCTTGCGGTCGCGGGCGATCGCCATGCCGAGGGCCGCCGACATCGACGTCGAGGCGTGACCGGCGCCGTAGGCGTCATAGGGACTTTCGCTGCGCCGGAGGAATCCCGACAGCCCCCCCTCCTTGCGGATGGTGTGGAAGCGGCCGGCCCGGCCCGTCAGCAATTTGTGGGCGTAAGCCTGGTGGCCGACGTCCCAGACGATCCGGTCGCGGGGGGTGTCGAAGACGTAGTGAAGCGCCAGTGTCAGTTCGACGACGCCAAGCGAGGAAGCCAAGTGGCCGCCGTTGGTGGCGGTCACGCGCAGGATTTCATCGCGGATCTCGCCGGCGATCTCTTTGAGCTGATCGATAGGCAGGCCGCGGATGTCGCGGGGTTCTTTGATGCGTTCAAGCCATTTCGCCATACGGCGCTCGCCCCCTGGTAGGTTCCAGCCTCTTCCCCCTCGGCCAAGGCCAACAGTAGATGTATCATAAATCCCGGTTGCATCCCATGAAA
>JAMCWS010000435.1 GCA_023480605.1 bacterium | reverse complement strand
TGAAGGCAACCGTCCCTCCGGGACTGAGTCAAACGCTCGGAATGTCGGCCTGATTTTGGGAACAGAGGATCTGATCTGAGAGAGAATTCAGGGATTCGCCCTCATCCCGTCCTCACGCGATTTTTAGGTTGCGATTTCGCCTCGCCCGGTATTTCGTAAGGGGTGCGGCCATCGACCGGCCGGCTCCGCATCCCATTTTTTCCACGGACGTTCAGCATGAATAAATTTTCCGTCATGGCCATGATCCTGTTTGCGCTCGGCTTCACCGGCGTGGCCCGTTCGGCCGACGAGAACACGCCCGACGCAAACTTCCGGGATATCTATCCCGATACCTGGGTGGCCGCCGACGCCCTCGGCCGGACGATGCCCGGTATCGACGAGGCCGGACCGGTGAAAAAGGACCAGCGCCGCGTGGCCGGCATCTTCTATATCACCTGGCACGACGACGGCAAATTCAAGCAGAAAAGTCCCTACTCGGCCGACGTGTCACGGATTCTGGCGCGGGACCCGGCGGCGCGGCTCGACGCGCATAATCCCCTCTGGACCGGCGGCGCGTATCATTGGGGCGAGCCCGAATTCGGGTATTTCCTCAGCAAGGACGAATATGTCATCCGTCATGACATGTCGATGTTGGCCGACGCGGGTGTGGACGTCCTCGTAATGGACGTCACCAACGCCGTCCGTTACTGGGACGAGTGGGATACTATCTTCCCGGTGATGGAGAAGATGCGGGCCGAAGGCAACAAGGTGCCGCGGTTCTGCTTCTGGGCGTTCAACGGCCCGGTCATCACGGTGGTGCAGGATTTATATGACCGTATCTACAAACCCGGCAAATACAAGGACCTGTGGTTCTACTGGGACGGCAGACCGCTTCTGCTCTGTAACGGAACGCCCCAGGCCGACGCCAACGGCAAGGGCAAGACCAATCGCAATCCCCACTACGACCCCGCCGCCCGCACCGATCCAAAGAATCCGCATTACGGCGACCCCGACTACGCGGAGGAATTCTACAAGGATTACACTCGCGAAGTGAAAGCGTTCTTCACGCTCCGGCCGATGTGGTGGGGATACTACGAATGGGGCGGCAAGCGCTACATCGGGACGGAAGACAACTGGAGTTTCGGATACGACCTGGGCGACGCGCGGGTGAGGGCGATGGACCCCGTCGACCTCGTATCGACGCACGACGGAAAGAAGGAGGAAGCGGCCGTCACGCCGGCGCAGCATCCTTCGAGCCTCACCGGCAAATCCTGGACGCGCGCGCACGGCGAACCGGCGCTCAACGAATACGATCTGCCGGTGCCGTCCTTCGTGCCGTGGCTGGGTAAAACGGTCGAACATCCCGAAGGTTACGGCATCTATTTTCAGGAGCGGTGGGACGAGGCGCTCCGGGCCAATCCGCAATTCCTGTATATCAACGACTGGAATGAATGGATCGCCGGTAAATACCATCCCCCGAAGGGGCAAACCTACAAGTTCATGGGCCGCGATAATACCTATCGCTTTATCGATCAGTATAACGCCGAGTTCAACCGCGCCATCCAGCCGATGAAGGGCGGCTACGCCGATAATTACTATATGCAGATGGCCCAAAATCTCCGCCGTTACAAAGGCGTGCGTCCCATCTCCGAATTGCGCGGATCGCCCGCGATCGCGATCGACGGCGAATTCGCCGATTGGGGGTGCGTCGCGGTCGAGTATCGCGACACGATTGGCGACACCTTCCATCGCGACTACAACGGCTACGGCGGACTGCGCTATACGAATGATTCGGGCCGCAACGACATCGTCGCCTGTAAGGCCGCGCTGGATGACGGGAACGTCTATTTCTACGCCGAGGCCAACGCGCCCCTCACCTCGCCCGCCGGCGCCAATTGGATGCTGCTGCTGATCGACGCCGACAAGAACTCCGCCACGGGCTGGTTTGGCTATGACTTTTTGATCAACAAAAAGGTGATCGACGACAAAACGACGACCCTCATGCGCTACGACGCCAACACCGCCGGCGGGTCGTGGGTCGAGGCGGCGCGGCTGGATTATCGCCGCAACGGGAAGGCGCTCGAACTGGCCGTTCCGCGCCGTAAACTCGGCCTCACCGGCGACGCCTGCGTCTTCGATTTCCACTGGTGCGACAATCCGGCCGATCTGACCGACCCGATCTCGCTTTGCGTCGACGGCGACAGCGCGCCCAACCGCCGTTTCAACTACCGCTGCATCTGGAAGAAGGAATGATCCGGCGCCCGAAGCCCGTTATTGGACGCGAAATCATGCGTATCTCGATGTGGACCAGTTATTTCATCGAATACAGCCCCGAAAAGGCCGTGGAGGTGCTGGCCGGGCGGGGTTGGCGCTGCGCGGAACTCTCGGATGAGCACGGGTGGGCCTTGCTCGAGCGCGGCCAGCCCGCCCGCGTGGGCGCCGGATTCCGCCGGTTCGCCGGCGATCTGGGCTTCACGTTTCCGCAGGGCCATCTCTATCTGTCGGCCGACATCGCCCACCACGAACCCGCGGCCCGCGAAAAAATCTTCGACGACCTGAAACTCTGGCTGGAGCTCTTTGTCGCGCTTGGAATCGAGGCCGCCGTCTTGCATCCGGGCGGCGGCGGCTGGCCGGCCGGCGCGGACGAGGCGCGGATCGAGGCTCTTCGCCAGGCCTCGTTGGAGCGGCTTCTGGCGCACCTGGGCAATGCCCCGCTGGCGATTTGCCTCGAAAACTGCCCCGGTTCAGGGGCAACGCTCGCGGCGCTCCAGCGGATGCTGGCGCCGCTGGAGGGGAGCGGCCGGGGGCGCAACCTGGGCATCTGCCTCGACACCGGCCACCTGAACCTGGCCGGGGGCGGCTTCGCCGACTTCATCCGCGGGGCCGGCGGCCGTCTGAAGGCGCTCCACGTCGCTGATAACCTGGGCATCAAGGATGACCATATGCTTCCCTACGGCAAGGGCACCGTTCCCTGGGACGAAGTCATGCGCGCACTCAAGGAAATCGATTATGCCGGATTGTTCAATTTCGAGGTCGGCGGCGAGCGCGAGTGCCCCGAACCGGTCAAGCTCGCCAAACTCGATTACGCCCGAACGATGGCGTCCTGGATGGTTGCCGGTGAAACGCCCGCCGATCGCCCTCATTAGCCGCCCCCGGCTGGCCGCCGGCTTCATCCTGGCCGTGCGCCTGGCGCTGGGCGTGGTTTTCGTCTACAGCGGTTTCGTGAAGATCATCCGGCCTTACGATTTCCTGGCCGGCGTTTATGCTTATGAACTCACCGGCCCCGCCGTGGGATTGGCCGTTGCCGTCGTACTGCCCTGGTTCGAATTGCTGTTGGGCCTCGCGCTCCTGGCGGGCCTTTTCCCGCCGGCGGCGCTGCTGGGAGCGGTCGCCTTGGGCGGCCTGTTCCTGTTCGTTCAAGGTTCGGCCGTCTGGAACGACCTCAAGATCAATTGCGGCTGTTTCGGAACCGACGCCGAGCACATAGTCGGCCAGACGACGCTGCTGCGGACTTTCGGCATCACGCTGGCCGCGGCCGGCGCGTTTTGGCTGGCGTTCAGGCGCCCCGCCCCCCCTGCCGCGGCCTCCGCCGCCCCTCCTCAGGCGCCGGACGCCCGGGACGCTGTCACCCGCGCCGATCGCCCCTGACCCGCCACCCCCGCGCGCTTTCTTCCTCCCTTCCCCGCCCAATCGCCAGGCCGACTGAACTTCCCGGGCGAAAAAAGCCGGATAATATCGGTTACTGAGCTTTCCGGGCGGAAAAAAACCGGATAATATCGGTTTTATTGCTGTTTTCCATCCTACTTATCGGTCAACTTCTTTTTTTTCTGGCAAGATTATGTGCAGAAGTCAAATGTACTCAATAATGCCCGTTATCTTCTTCGTGGCGCTTCGTGTGTCCTTCGTGGGTCTTTGTGTAGCGCCGTTTTTCCGGGTATCAATCTGAAGCTTGAACTCCAAACAGACTGTTTCATAATACCGGGATGACTGGTTTACTTCGCGCCTCGGTGTCTCAGCGGTTATATCTTGGTTGCTACTTGGTCGCTCGATGTGATTTCGTGGCAGATGGATCATTTTTTCAATAAATTCCCGCCCGTTCCGTTTCTATAAATCCATTTCGTTCAGCCATACCCCCAGGCTTGCGGCGAAGTAAACGCGCATCGAATCGCTGATACGCCGGAACGGATCGGATTGGAATCGCTCCCAGGCGCCGCGCACCGACTCCAGGTCGACGTAGGGGGCGATCAGGTCGGGTTCGGTATATAAAAAACGCTCGATCGCCGGTCGCCCGGCGGCGAGCAACCGATAACAAAAATTCGCGCTCATGTCCGTCTTGTCCAGCCGGTCGAGAATCCCTTGCGGAACCATGCCCGTCATCGCCTCACGAAAAATATGGCGCGTCCGCCCTCCCCGCAATATGAGCGAGAGGGGCAGGGCCAGGCAAAGCTCGATCAATCGCCGGTCGTAGAAAGGATAACGGTGCTCGACGCCGGCCCTCGACGCCAGCGCGTTGCTCCCCTCCATCGCGCATAAGTGTAATCCGCTCGTAATCGCCGCCAGGTGGCCGTCCCGGATGGTCGGCTTTCCGCCTAGCGGCTCGCTCGCCAGTCCCGCCAGCCGTTCCTCCAAGCCCGTTCGCCGGGCGAAATCCTGCCGTATCACCCCCCTGAAATACTGAACCCCGGACTTCGGACGGCGCATTGTAAAGCGCCACGCATTCCTCGCGAAATCGGGAATGGCGGGGCGAAGCCCGTGCACCCAGCAGAACCAGAGGGCGGCGCGCCTCCGTCCGCCCTGGGCCCGGGCCAGGGCCGACGCCTCCGACCACAGGCGTGGCCAGCGTCCCGACCGGGCCAGCCAGCGCAGGTATTCAAGCCCGTTGGATACCGTCGAATCGCCGTCATGGCCGCTCAGCAGGACGCGCGCCCCCTGGCCGGCCGCCCGCGCGAAAAATTCCTGAAACATGAACAGGTTGGGTATATTCAAGTGTTCGTCCAGGCTCCCCAGGGCCCGATTCAGGGGATTCAAGTTGTCCACCTGAACTTCGTGAGGGATGACGCCATCGAGTCCGGTGACCTGGCTGACGTATCGCCCGTCGTCGAGGTGGGGGTGGTCGTCGGCCAGGCTCGGGAAAACGGCCGTGATCGTGTGCAGTTCGCGCCCCCGGCCCTCACGGAGCGCCCGGCGGGCGACGCAGGCGATCGAAGATGAATCGAGCCCGCCGCTCAGTTCGGCCGCGACGGGCGCCTGGCAGTGCGTTCGGCAACGGACGGCCTCGGTGAACGTCGCCCGAAAGTGCTCGACGTAATCGCGGTCGGTTGGCAGACGGAGTTCGCGGGTGGGATCAAGGGCCCAATAACGGCGCACCGTCACGTTATCCGTGGTCGCCGTCAGGATGTGCGCCGGGGGCAGGCGGTAAATGTCGCGGTAAAACGTCGCCGATTTGTCCTCGTAGAAGGCGGCCAGGAAGTCGGCCACCCGCGTCTCGTTCAGGCGGCGCGGAATGCCGGGGACGGCCCACAGGGCGCCGATCTCCGAAGCGAAGGCGAACAGGTCCGGCGAAGCGTAATAAACCAGCGGATGGACGCCGCTGTGGTCGCGTGCGCAAAAAAGCCGGCGCCGGGTGGCGTCCCAGATGGCGAAGGCGAAGTCGCCCAGCAAGTGGCCGGCGCAATCCTCCCCCCATTTTTCCCATGCCGCTAATATCAACTCGCCGTCCGTGATCTCGCGATGCGGACTCGAACCGCCGAACAAGGCCGCGGACAGCTCGTTTCGGTTGTCGATCCGGGCGTCGGCCGTCAGCACGGCCGTTCCCGTGTTGTTCGCCAGGAGGAGTTTTTCGTGAAGGGCTTCGGGGCAGGTGGCAAAGCGGCCGTGCCCCAATCCGGCCGGCCCCTGGGCCCAGGCGGCCGCGCCGTCGATCCGGCGCCAGGGCAGGCGCTCCAGCATCCGCGCGGGCAGGTCGGGATCCACGCACCGGTCCACGCGCTGGACAACGCCCACGATGCCGCTCATCGGCCATATCCTCCGGTTGACATCACTTTATGCGGCCGGCGGGACACCCGCAACTTCAGTTTTAGGCCGGACGTGGCGTTTGGGAACCGAATATCATTTGTGCAACGGTAAAAACGGAATCGGACTGTAATCCAGGCAGGTTATTGACGCGAAAAAACGGAGTTTAATGGGGACGGCAGCGACATACAGGCAGGTCAGTATAGCAAAATTGACCCAAAAACAGCGAAATTCATTCCTCCTTATATCTCTTGGCGCGGTCGCGTTATTTTAATCGGCGCCATGCCCGGCGCCGCGCTTGATTCAGCGTAAACCACTCGAACGCCAGCCGACCCGCCAACGTTCGCCATCAACTAATGGGCGCGCACGAACCGTCGGCTTTTTTCCAGGTGCCATAAGGGCATTGCGTCGCATTCGGGTCGCTGTACCCGTCACCCGGTCCGGGGCACTTACCCACCCCCGTGCTGCCCGTTCCGCCGCAATCGTTCGTCCGGGTGATCTCCTCCACCGACCCAAACACGCGTAACGTGGGCTTCTGCCAGATTTTCATGTTCGCCTTCTTTCCCGACCTCGTATGAGTACCTTTAGTTCGCATCTATCGCGAAGGCCGATCCTGTTTGGCCGTGGATTACTATCCTTTCTCAGACGGAAGAGTATTTTTTTACCACTGCTGCAATTTCGTTTCACCGAATGTGAAATGAAATGCAACTCAATATGTTGCTCGATTCGATGCGGGAAGATGCGACGAATCGGCCACATCACTAATAATTACAGCACGATATATGGATTCCCTTCCTCCATCTTGACTTCCCGCATACGTCGTGTGAGAACGTAAAAAAAGCAATGTTTGTGCCATAACAATTCTCATGTCAATTACGTTCAGCCGGCGAGTTTTACGGTGTTTGGGTGGCGACCGTGATCCACCACCCTGATGCCCGCCGGTTCAGCACCCTCCGGTTCATAATCGCTTCGACGCAGGCCACGACGGTCCCAGGTAATTCATCTCGCCATGGGGCCTGATTACGATTGCACCCATCCCCGTCAGCATCAAGCCTATGCGCCAACCGATTGACGCTCATCGTTCAGCGCGAGAACGCCCAAATTTCGGATTCGATGCCGGATGACTGTTGTAACTGGAGTTACGTATACGATGAAGCCGAATCCCCCTATTATCCAGCCAAGGCGTATCACTACGGCACACTCTGAAAACGGCCAAAATGCCCAATCCATGTGACAGACCGTCCAGGAATGGCGTACATTCTTCACCTAATTGCGCTAAGTGCCGATGAGGATGCGCAATGGGTTGTGCGCGTCACCAAGGTATTGGAAGTTGCGCGAACAACCATCAGTCGAGTCCGCGATTAAGGCCACAAATCGATGCCCGAAACCAACTTTCCGCGCCTTCCGCAGATCTTTGCCCACCTGCGCATGATCTTTCTGACAATGTGCCTGTCTTGCGGGTGCATACTCGCCCACGGGCTCGACGTCACCTCGCGCGTCGAACTGCTGGGCAATCCCATGGCGGCGCGATATCCTTCCGGCGATTCGGTTTACGCCCGCAACGTCTGGGATATGCAGGCCCTTGGCAATCGGATCTATCTGGGCGGCGGAAACAGCTCCAATTATAATCCGATGCCCAACGCCGGTCCCGCCGATGTGTGGTATTATGACCTTACCTCCAGACAATTCGTAAAACAGTTTACCGTCCAGGAAGAGCAGATCGAAAAATTCCACATACTGAACGACCGTCTTTGCATACCCGGCCATGATCCCCGCGGCTCGGGCAACCAGTTGTATTATACCCTCGATAGCGGCGCTTGGACGGTCCACGCCGCCAACAAATTTTTTTACCATTGCTACGACATAACCCGTCATGGAGATATCTGGGCCGTTGCGCTGGGAGTCACGGATTACGTCTCGTTACGGATTTCATCGGACGGCCAGAACTGGCGGGACACCGTGATCCGTAGCGAGCGCGTCGACTACCCGTATTGCGATCCGCAAAGGCTATATACGCTCTTCACCCTGAACGGCGGGCTCTATGCATCCGGCACGATCTGGATTCGCCAGAATCCCATTGGGACGAAAGGCAAGGCTCTTTTATGCCAAATCATGCGATACGAGGGGGGAGACATGGCAACCATCGTCGATCCGGCCGTGTCGATCCGCCTGTTTCCCGGTTTTCGCGGTTCGAACATCCGCGTTGTCCGTCCGGTCAACTTCGGCGCGGAATTGCTGTATATCGGCGCCACCCCGCTCAATGACCATCAGTGGCGTCCTCAGGGGCTTTACGCCGCGACGGCGCTCACGGACGCGCGTTCGATCACGCTGACCGGCAACGCCATGCCCTATGACATACTACTCGCCGATAATGGGCGTTGTTACGTTTTGGGCAGGGCCATCTCGGGCAAGAGCCAGAATGTGGTCACCGTCAGTTCCACGAGCGACCTGGTTCATTGGACCGAGGATTTCCGGTTCAATACCGACACCTTCGCCCGCTCTTTCGAATTCACGAACGGCATTTTTTACTTCGGCTTGGGATGCGATCCTTCCGCTTTGTCAAACGCAACCGGCGGGATTCTGAGATACGACCCGAATCCGGATCCCACGCCCGCTCCTACTCCCACACCAACGCCAACCCCGACACCCACCATCACGCCACTCCTCAGCGCGGCTCCGGCGCCTGCCGCGGCACCCATGCCTTTGGAGGAAAGCAAAACAGGCGCGGCTAAATGGAACGAATATCAGTGAGAATGCGCCAATAGCGATACGGGAGTCCGCCATCGCGGACCGGTCATTGGCAGGCGGTCCAAGATGTCCGTCTGAAATCAACCGGTGGTTGTTACTGGCGCCGTGCCACGTTCGAAATGTGGCTTGGGCATCCAAACCTATACGGTTGCCTTAAGAAGCGGCGAAGCCAAGCTCGGATCCGGGGGCATTCGAATCTCCCCTCGCCGTTTATGGTCACCGCAGGATATCAAGCCCATGCCGCCAAGCCGCGTGTCAAATGGAGTGCCGCCCGAGCGACGGCAGTTCCTTGTATCGCTCCAGGTCGGGCAGCCGGCCCACCAGGATCCGGCCGTCGCGCACGAGCCAGGCGTGGGCTTCGAGGGCGCCGCTGTCGCCGCGCGCGACGCCGATCCTGAGCTCGGACGCGTGGCCGTGGCAACCAAGCAACCGGCGCGCGACGATGGCGCGCGTCAGGCAGGTGCCCCGCCGAAAAAGATAACGGCTGGCCACGTCGACCGCGCGGATGATTTGATATTCCGAGACGCCGCTGGGCGACGCCGCGACCGGGCAGGCGCGGAAGAGCCTCTCCTTCGTCCAGCGGAACGGCAGGAAATGGAGAACGAACCGAACCACCGCCAGGCGCACCCATGCCTGAAACAACAATCGCCGGTCCACCGGGTCCAGTCGCATGTATTTACGCAGCCGGCTCATGACGGATCTCGATCAATCCCTTTGCGAGAAGCGGGAACATTTATTTCCGGACGTTCTGTTCGATCCCCACGGCGTTAGATCCATGACTCACGCCGTCGCTCTTGTTTTGATTCGTGAAGTTCCCATCCCGCTCTCAGACCGCATTAACGCGGCCGGCGATGATTTCGCCTATCGCGAGGATCGCGTATTTTCCAGCGCCACCCGAACGTAGTTCCAACGGCGTGTCGACCAATGGCGCGACTCCCTGTTCTGGAATGGGCGGCATTATGGCATAACCATTCGGTTGATCGCAAGACGGTTTCGTGTCAGGAGAAGGGCACAACCCCAAGTCTCCGGTTCCCACCTCCCGTCCATCATTTTATGAACGCCTGCGCGTCGTCGTTGAAGCTGATCATCCCGGCGTCGGTGAGGGGATGATCGGGCACGGTCTTGAGCACCTCGGCCGGCACGGTCAGGATGTCGGCGCCCGCCAGCAGGCACTCGGTGAGCTGGACGGGATTGCGCAGGCTCGAGGCCAGCACGAGGCTCTGGATGTCGTAATTGGAGAAGATGGCGCAGATCTCATGGATGAGACGCACGCCGGTGTCCTTGCGCGCGCCGGCCGACGCGACGTATTCGCTGTTGGAGACGTGCTGGTCGCCCTGCGCGTTGCGGTGGTCTTCGATCCAGTACAGCGCGTTGCCCGCCGGGCGCTCGGGGTGGTCGTGCTTGTATTCGTAGTCGGCCAGCCGGCCGAGGAACGGCGAAACGTAAGTCGCCCCGACCATCGCCGCCCAGAAAGCCTGCGTCGAATTGAAAATGAGCGTGCAGTTGACGCGGATGTCGCGCTCCCAGAGATCGTGGATGACGCGCAGGCCGGTGTAGGGATCGGCGGCCGGATCGATGGCCCGGTAACCGCCGATGGGAACCTTGATGACCGAGTTTTCTCCCAGGGCGGCCAGTTCCTCCGCCTGCCTGACCATCTCCTCCCGGTTAAGCATGGTCAGTTCGAGCGAGACCGGCATCGGGTGCATGAGCTTCAGGATGGCCGTCAGCATCTCCTTGGCCTGATCCCAGCTCCGGGCGCCCGCTTTCTTGAGCAACGTCGGGTTGGTGGTAACGCCGGTGATGATGCCGGCTTCGTAAAGCGACTTGATGTCGTCGTAGTCGGCCGTGTCGGCGAAGATCATCGGCGCGTGGGGCGCGCGGTGGGCAAGCCTCTTGCCCGCCGGTGTGGCATGGGTTTCGGGCAGGCGGACGCGCCGGGCGTGAATCGCCGCGCCGATCGATTCGGGCGATAACATGGTTTTTCCTCCCAAGCTGGTGTTGTCGGTGCAAGGCGGCGGCTGGGGCGCCCCGGTTCAGCGCGCATCAAAACGCGCCGGCGGCACAACATGACTGGGGGGCGCTCACTCGACCCGTATTACGATTTTCGGGCGGATATCGCGCCGATGGAAGCACAATCTTTGCCTCGACGCGCATCTCGGATTCGGTTCCGTCGCCTCCCGTGGTCAGATCAACACAAGATGCGAGCCGAGTGTGTCAAAGCAACTCATCGGCCGAACCCGACGGCCTTGAGGGATTCGAGCGCGGGGCGACGGCCCACTTGGCCCGGAAACCGCCGGCGACGGATGCTATTGAAATCAATGAACTTACGACACATGGGAGGCCGCTGCGGACTGGGCGGCCGACGGGCGCCGCACTCCTACGGCCGGTGGCATGGCTTTTGCCATATTCACTCGACGTCCGGCGGATGGGACCCAACTCTCTCAAGGGTCGGACCGAATGAAAAAAGCCGCCGGACGAACGGATCGTATCGTTGTTTGAATGCCTGAAAGGAGGGTATGGACGATGGCTTGGACATGGGATCCATTCCGTGAACTGGATGCGTTGCGGCGCGAGATCGACCGCTCGCTCGGTTTCGGCGACGGAGGATGGCGGTTCCCGTTCTCGCGGTTTTCCTTCCTGCCCGGCCGCGCGGCCCGCGGTTACCCGTTGCTCAACCTGAGCGAAGACGGCGACAACTTTTATGTCGAGGCGCTGGCGCCGGGCATCGACCTCGCCACGCTGAAAGTTGCCGTCGTGCGCGACCAGCTTCAGATCAGCGGCGCAAAACACGAGGCGGGACGCGACGCCAAACCCGAGGCCTTCCACCGCAACGAGCGGGCGGCGGGGCGCTTCGTGCGCACCATCGCCTTGCCGGCGGAGGTCGACGAGGCCAAGGTCAAGGCCGAATACAACAACGGCCTGCTGACGATCACGCTGCCCAAACACGAACGGGCCAAACCGCGCCAGATCACCGTCAACGTGGCCTGAGGGCCCGGCGCGCAATCGTATCGGGAGGTGAAAAAAATGGCTGAAAACACTGTCGAGAAAGTCGATCGCGAACTGGCGGCCAAGGCTGCGGGGCAGCCGTCGGCCATCCGCGAGGAGACAAGTTATATGATACCGCCCGTCGACATTTTCGAGACCGAAGAAGGCCTGACCGTCGTGGCCGACATGCCGGGGATCACTCGCGACCATCTGACGGTCCGGGTCGACAACGGCATCCTCACCATCGAGGGCAAGGTCGACCGGCGAACGAGCGGCGACAACATTTACAGCGAGTTCGCCCTGCTCGATCATTTCCGTCAGTTCCAGTTGAGCGAGCAGGTGGACCAGGAGAAAATCAAGGCCGAACTTAAACACGGCGTATTGACGGTCCATTTGCCCAAGGTCGAGGCGGCCCGACCGCGCCAGATCACCGTCAAGGTGGCATAAGGGGCGCCGGTGGATATCAAGTGGCGCGTTAGGAGTTCAAGCTTCAGCTTGATACCTTGATATGAATATTGAACCGCCGAGCCGCCGAGACGTCGAGAAGTAGGATATCCAGTCTCTGCGCCTCGGCGTCTCCGCGGTGAATATTTATTGGTATAGATTCCACACCCGAGGGTCGGCGGCGTTGAGGGCGCTGGGGGCATAGTAGACCGTGAGGCGCGTGGTCTGGTTGAACTTGACCGTGCAGTCGCGCGCGACGGGCTTGTCCCACCCGGCGACGTCGTTGAATTCGACGAACCAGTCGCCCGAGGGCACGCCGGCCTCCGTGCCGCCGCTGTCCAGCCAGGTCGTGGTGCCCACCCGCCGCCAGCGCGCCCCGGCCGCCGCCTGCGCGGGCTCGATCGTCACGCTCAGCGACCCCACGTCGAGGGCGTAGCTCACGCTCAGCGTCGCCGTTGTGTCCTTGGCGATCGAAACCATCTGGTTGGCGGGCTTGACCCAACCTGTCAGGTCGTTGAACTCGACGGCGCAGCCGCCGGCGGGGATGAATTCCTCGACCTCGCCGCTCTCGCGCCACGCGCCCGTCCCCACCCGCCGCCACCGCGCCCCCCCCGCCACCGCCGCCGGCGGCGTAATCGCCACCTGCAGTGACCCGGCCTTGTCGATGAATTTTAAGAGGAACGCATCAACACGGCCCGCAAAAGTCGAATCCCATGATCTATTAACCCAGTCAGGGGATAATGTCCCTCCCCCCAAATAAATATCTCCAGTATTATCCAGCGCCAGTCCGAATGCATTGTCAGCGTCGACACCGCCCACGCCATAAGACCAGAGGAGCCGCGATCCGTCGGCCGCGATTCTGGCCAAGAAGGCGTTTTTATTTCCTCCGTTGCCGTTGCCCAAATCGCCTGGTATCCAGCCACTGATTTCTGAAGTACCCGCCACGTAAACATTTCCCGCATCGTCCACCGCGCAGGTATCGCTCCATGTTGACAGGCCGCCGAGATACGTTGACCAAAGGGCCTGGCCAGAGCTCGAGAGCTTCAAAAGGTAACCTTCCCGATGGCCCGGATATAAGGTATCGAATCCGCCCGCGATCCAATCCGGCGAATATGTTTCGCCGGTTACGTAAATGTTGTTTTCATGATCGATTGCGATACCGCGCACGTATTCTCTTTCATTGCCACCGAGATACGTCGACCATAAATGCGATCCCTCGGGGGAAAGTTTCACGACAAATCCATCCGGATTACTAGTGCTTCCATTAAAATCAATATTATATCCACCCGATACCCATCCCGTCGAGTTTGTTAAACCGCACACAAGGACGTTTCCGGAAGAGTCGACCGATATGCCATAGCATTGGTCACCATTGTCGCCACCAATATAAGTGGACCACAAGAAATTACCGTCACTGGTGAGCTTCGCTACGAAACCCTCACCACCGCCATACTCCACATCGTATCCGCCCGAGATCCAATCGCTGGATGTCGTGAAGCCGGCGACATAGATACAACCCGTCTTGTCAAGCGCGATGCTTTCGGCTAATTCCGCTCCGCTTCCTCCCACGTAGGTGGACCAAACGGGTACGCCGTCGCCTGAAAGCTTCATCACATAAACATCCGATGTATATTCCCCCGTAATTGGATCCACACCGTGACTTGTATCCAGACTGGTGTCAAATCCACCCGAGATCCAGCCTTCCGACTTGGTCATACCAGTGACATAGACATAACCATCGGCGTCAACGGCGACGGACCATGTGTTATCTTCACTATTACCGCCGAGGTAGGTTGACCAAAGGTGCTGGCCCAAGGGCGAAAACTTCGCCAGAAACCCGTCATACCATATATCTCCCCCGCCATCGTAGGACGTGTCGTACCCCCCTGATACCCAATTAATCGAGGATGTCGCCCCCGTTATATAGACATTTCCCTCGTTGTCAATCGCAACACCTTGCGCCTGATCCCCGGTCGGAGTATTATCCATCCCCCCTAGATACGTGGACCAGACAAGGCCGATGCCGCTGTCGAGCGCCGAAACTGGCCGTAAGGATCCCATAAAAACAAGAAAATAAATATTGATTGAAGTAAATATGACCATCAACCATCGTTGAGGACGCATAGACCACCTCCCGAAACACACTATTACTCATGGAGGGAAAATACATTGTAATGTTTTCAGGATGGGGAATATAGGCATATTATCTTATCTTACGCGATATTCCCCATCCCTACATTACGCAACCCATATCAGTTAAGTATGATTTGCATGTCAATGATTCCTAATCCATGGTGAAATCGATGATAATTGTTATGTGTCATTTCGCATAGTTATGCTTTATCGGTCCGATAGCATCACTTTCCATTGAATAGTACATTGAATTATCGGGATCGAATGCCTGTATTTTATACTCATATTCCCATAAATATTGAACGGCATCGTCAAGATATTGTGTCGCCGATCCTGAGGCCTGAGATGTCAACGTTGCCCAGGTGCCTCCGCTCTGTCTTCGGTAAATCTTGTATTTTGGATTCGACACCGAATTATCTGTCCATTGAAGTTGTATGCCGTCTTCGGTGTCGGTCGGCGAAAAATTAGTTGGGGCAAAATACCCCACTGTAATTTCATCATAAGATTCTGGCGCTTCTTGAGGATCCGTTTCAGAAATTGTGTAATCAAGATTATATGCGACCACGAGATAGGTGACCTCGTTAAGTTCGGCGCTACTTGACGTTACCAGGTCCGTATCCCATGTTTCGATATCATAAGATGAGCAAAACCATAAAAGGTTAAATGCTCCGCCATAAATCGAACGGTAGACCTCAAAACCATTCAGGTTATCTGGATCATCCGGGGTCGACCAGGTAATATGGACCTGATTGCTGTTCAATAGATCCGTGGATTCGATCGTCGGCGGTGTCGGAAGTGTTGAGAATCGTGCCCATCCTGTATCGTAGGTTCCATCTCCACCGTAACAATCGCCGTGAACTCTGATATAAATCGGTTCGGCGCCCGAAAAACCATCTATACTGCCATGCCAGCTTGTTGTGCCACCATCAAAAGTATAAAAGACATATTCCTGCCAAGCATCCGATCCGTCTGCTAGGGTGGCCAATTCGGTGATGGGATCTCCGATTAAATAACCGTAACCAGTCATTGTCCAGTAATAATAGATCTCTGACGTGGTCGTACCAATGTCCGGATATAGGTAGGCGGTTATCGCCCACGCCGGTGTCGCCTTCAGCGCCACGCACAGGCACAGGATGAGGCCAATCCGCGAAGCAATTGTGGAAAAAGAGAAGCGGTTCATGGTTTTCATTCCTCCACGCCGTCGAATATTCGAAGCGGGTGATAACCTGCGTCGTTTCCGGAGGATGAGCCTTTTGCTGAACCCAGATGTTTCGAAGATGTGTTTTTCCAAGCTGTGTTGATGGCTCAATGAGCGCAATTGGATCACAAGTCGACGTGGCTGTCAATAGAGAAAAACGACTTTTATTTTTTTTTTTACTTTACACGCCAGCGGGAGTTTGGGCCAGGTCGGTCAGCAGGATGACCCGCATGACGGCGGGTCCGATCATGGCTTCGTTCCACAGGAACCAAGCAACCATAGGCCCGGTCGCAAGTCTTGCCGGCATGGGTGGTTGCCGTGAAAAAGTATTCCCACGGTTCCACCGGGACGGCCATACCGCGCCACACTGATCGTACCACGCGGCAAACACTTTTGCGGACCTATCCATCCCCGATATCGTGGAAAGATCCCATTTCAACGGAAATTTCGTTTATGATGTCCCCGCCCGCCCGTGTCAATCGCGCTTGGCATTGGCGTGCGATTGGGCTAGGATCATCGCCGACCTTGAAACGCCAACGCCCGCTTTTGCGGGCGCGCCCGCCCCGAAGGAGCGACTCCGCCAATGACCGATCCGTCCCCCGGCCAGCAGGCCCTCCTTACCCGCCGCCAATTCCTCCGCTCCGTCGCTCTCGGCGGCGGCCTGATCGCCGCGGGCGCCGCCGGCCTCCCCGGCTGCGGGCGGCTTGCGGCCGGATCCCTCTGGGGCGGCCTGACCGGCGCGACCCGGCGGCCCAACATCCTGTTTATCATGTGCGACGACCACGCCGCCCATGCCATCGGGTGCTACGGCAGCCGCATCAACAAGACGCCCAACATCGACCGGATCGCCGCCGGCGGCATGCGGCTGGATAACTGCTTCTGCACCAACAGCCTTTGCGCCCCGAGCCGCGCCGTCATCCTCACGGGCAAATTCAGTCACAGGAACGGCATCACCGCCAACGAAAAGCGTTTCGACGGCAGCCAGCAGACCTTCCCCAAGCTCCTGCAGACCGCCGGCTACCAGACCGCCATCGTCGGCAAGTGGCATCTGCAGTCCGACCCAACCGGCTTCGACTACTGGAATGTTCTGCCAGGCCAGGGCGTCTATCACGATCCGGTGATGATCGAGATGGGCGAACGGAAAAAGCTGACCGGTTACGTCACCGACCTGATCGCCGACAAGGCGCTGGCCTGGCTCGAGCGGCGCGACCCGGCGCGCCCGTTCTGCCTGATGGTTCACAACAAGGCGCCCCATCGCAATTGGGAGCCCGACGCGCGGCACGCCCGCCTGTATGAGGAAAGCGACATCCCCGA
>JAMCWS010000250.1 GCA_023480605.1 bacterium | reverse complement strand
AAGACCGGTATCTTTCATGGGTGGGTAATGATCCTTGCCGGAGAAACGGGGCAAGGGAGCCACGGTCGCGCCGGCCTCCCCCTTGCCCCGCGCTTTCATCCGGGTAGCAGTCCGGCTCCCGGACGCCTTCGATCATCGCGGAACCACCCCCGGCGATCAAGCCCCGCCCATCCGCAGACCGGCTGCGCTTTCCAAGCTGTCGCCTCCCCCCGCAGGGGGGACGGGAGGGGGGGTATTTCCACACTTTTTCCGGAAGAACCTCTTTATGTAACAGGCTATATTATGCGGACATAATATGTTACCTCTGAAATATTCATAACCATGTGGAGCATATAACCATTGAGCCGTCACAATGCAGAGCGGTATGGCGACTGGGTTACGCCTGATATCAACAACGGCACCCGCTTCGGGCGTGGTATGCTACGGACGATGCTGAATGTCATCACCGGTGATCCGGTTGGCGTGGCGTTGATTGACAAACGACTGGATATGATTTACGAACGTCATCGCCGGGTGCTTGAAGCCCCCCGGGCGACAAACGATCTATTTCAACTCGGTGAGGATTGCGGTTCGATAGCGGATATGCCAGTCGTCCATGAGCGCGTCCGGGGTGCTGGCGGTCAGTGCGTTCAATCGAGCGAATGACGGTTCGCAATCAACATGGTCGGGCAAACTCTTTAACCGGGTGCCGGTTCTATTTATTGCGTTTGGCCACCCTTCATGGAATGATCCACTCGTAATTGGGTGAAGTGGAGAGTTTGGTTCGCGAAACGGGGAATATCGGATAAACGCGAAAGAAACCAAAGGCGTCGCCCTTCGGTTCAATTTACGCGCAACGCAAGGGGTTTGCACGATGAACAACAAATGGTTCCAGCTTTTCGCCTTGGGGATGTTGGCCATCACCGGCATGGCGCCGCCGGCGGTGGTCTTGGCCCAACCGCCCGCATTGACAACGCGCATCGAATGGAATTTCAACCAGGACGGCAACTTCGAAGGCTGGACGGCCAGCGAACAGTTCGCCAACCTTCATGTGGCCGGCGGGGCGATGACGGGCACCATCCCCGGCAACGATCCCATTATGTTCAGCCCCCTGTTCGATTTTCCGACGCGTCCCTGGCAACGCATCGAGATCCGCATCAAGAGCGACAAGCCGGGCACCGGCAGTTTTTACTACGCCAACACGCAGGATCCTCCCTATGACGGTTTCCGGCCCAAAAAGGTCGTTGGCTTCCAGGTTCTGGGCGATAACGAATGGCACACCATTTCGATCTGGCCCGGCTGGTACGCGGAAGGCCACATCATCCATCTGCGGCTGGACCTCTTTGCCGGCCAGACCTTTGCCGTCGACTGGATCCGCGTCGTCGAGCCCACGGCAACCACGGCAGTCACCAATGTATACAATTGGGATTTTCGCGATCCCGGCCACGGCTGGTTCACCGAGTCGGGTCTGGACGGTGCGTCGCCGACGCCCGAGGGCCTGGCGCTGGGCGTCTCGCAGATCACCGGCCAGATCGAGTCGCCGCCGCTCGAATTGCCCGTCGGCGACCGGCGGTGGGTCGTCTTGCGCATGAGCTGCGACCGCGGCTATTGGGGCAAGCTATCCTGGCTGCGCAGCGACGTTCCCGGCGCTTTCGAAACCAAGTTCAACCTGCGCCCCGACGGCCGGATGCATACCTATAATATCCCGGTCGGCGACACTGACGACTGGACGGGCACGCTCGCCGGGCTGGCCTTGCGCCCGACGAATGTATCGGGTAGCCCGGTGACGGTCCAGTCGCTGGCCTTGGCCACAAAGCCACAGGGCGCCCCCGACCTCGAGTGCGCCTACTTTGGCCTTGAAAACGCCCTCAATCGCGTCGGCAAGCCCTGCCCCGTTCTGGCGCGCTTCGTCAACCGCGGCGGCACGACCATCTCGGGGGCGCGGGCGACGATCCAGGCGCCTGCCGGCGTCACGGTGAAAGCCGTGACCAACGACGACGGCGGTCCCAATAACTATGAGTTCGATCGCCCTGTGGACTTGCACTTCAACGTCCAGGCCGCCGCGCCGGTCGAGGGCGAGCTGACGATCCGTTTGGCGGGTGAGGGCATCGCCGAGCAGGTCTGCCGGGCGCCGCTCTCCATCACGTCCCGGCCCGATGTGCCGGCTTCGGATTATGTGCCGGTCCCCCAACCGGCCAAGACCGACTACAATATCGGCCTCTACTATTTCCCCCGGTGGTTCGAGTGGAAGTATTGGGACCCCATCTGGCGCTGGGCGCCGGTGCGCAAGCCGCTGCTCGGCTGGTATGACGAATCCAATCCCGAAGTCGTCGACTGGCAAATCAAGTGGGCGGTCGAGCACGGCATCTCGTTCTTCCTGGTCGACTGGTATTGGGCGAAAGGTAAAATGTCGCTGACCAAGTGGCTCCACGATGGCTACATGAAAGCCCGCTACCGCGATTACATCAAGTGGGCCGTCATGTGGGCCAACCACAACCCGAAGGGATCCAACAGCCCGGAGGACTGGCTCAAAGTCACCCAATATTGGATCGACAATTATTTCAGCATGCCCAGTTACCAGAAGATCGACGGCAAGCCGGCCGTCTACATCTGGAACCTTTGGGGGCTGAACACCGACCTGGGCGGCGAAAAGGCCGTCAAGGCGTTGTTCGATCAGTCGCAACAGATGGCGCGCGACGCCGGTTACGCCGGAATCACCTTCATCTCAATGAATGGTGGCGTAACCGACCCCAAATTGGCGCAGACGGTCGCCAACGTGGGCTACAAGTATCATACGACTTACCATTTTTTCGCCGACGCTCCGCAATTGGCCGAAGATCCGAAATGTTATTCCTACTCGCTGGTGGTCGATCGTAGCAAGGCCTACTGGGAAAGGACCGCTCAGAACTTCCGTGCCGAAGGGGTGGGCCTGCTGCCGACGGCCGACACCGGTTGGGATGCCTTCCCGTGGCACGGCCTCAACACTAACAAGATTTATGGGCGCAACGCGGCACAATTCGAGCGCCTGCTGACCGAAGCCAAGAGTTACCTCGACGCCAACGGCCAGAAAACACTCATCCTGGGTCCCTGCAACGAGTGGGGCGAAGGCAGTTACATCGAGCCGGCCACCGAGTATGGCTTCGGAATGTACCAGGCCGTGCGCAAGGTCTTCGGCAAGGATCCCAATCCGCCCGTGGAACTGGGGCCGGTCGATTTCGGAATGGGTCCTTACGATGTGCCGCGCACGACCCAGGCGACCATTAAAAAACCCGCTGGCCTATAGACAAACAAGGCGGCAAAGGTGGGTGGGACGGCAGCCGGAACCTTTCGACGCCCGAAGCGAACAACGGCAATCCTTGTGACCGCGCAGACATTTGCATCATAACCGGCAGTTACGGTAGCGGGATGTATAGTTGCGACGGCACAGTTCGCCGACGGCAGCCAACTGCGTCACACGGAGCGACAGCGCGACGTTTCGCCAGGCAGTTTATATTTCAAGCGGAACCCCAATAATTCGCCAGTACGACATCCGAGGGGGTGACGAGAGCGGGGCGTAGTGGAGCCCTGCGCCGGCGACCAATGACCGAAGGATTCTGGAGATCGCTTTGCTCTGGTCGGAGCTATCTGGGTTCCCCGCCGCAGGATGACGGATAATAACTCACCCCCCCACCGTTTTTCTTAGATACTCGATGCTCCGGGCGGCCTGCTCGACTGTGCCGCATTCGACCGAGAAGACGATGTTGCGCGGCGCTTTTTTGCAGATCGCCGCCACGCGCTCCCAGTCGATCACTCCGTCGCCGCAGGCGCAGCCCACCGGCGTGCCGGTGACCTTGCCGCGCTCGGCGTCGGACTGTTGAATCGAGATGTCCTTGGCGTGCAGGTGAACCAGGCGCCCCACGACCCGTTCCAGCCAGGCGCAGGGGTCGTGGCCGGCCAGGTGGCTGTTGCCGGTGTCGAAGTTGATGCCGATCGCCGGGGAGTTGCATAATCCGCAGATGCGGTCGAGGCCATCGGGAGATTTGGAGTATTGCTGGTGCGGCTCGATGCCGATCAGGATGCCGCGCGGCTCGGCGACTCGGGCGGCCTCGATCAGGCTGTATTTCATCAGCATGTGATCCTCCTCGACACTGGTCCAGTCGCGTTTGGCCCCCTCGTCGGTGTTGACCACCGGCGCGCCGCACTCGGCGGCAAAGCGGATCGCCTGCTTCAGATATTCGACCCCGATTTCCGGCCGTGTAATGGGCGTGTGAGCCGACAGGCCGGACAACTTAACTCCGGCCGCCTCGGTGGCGCGACGCAAGCGCAGCGGGTCGTCCAGCATCGAAACGGAATGAAAATAGCCGGCCTCGCTCAACAACTCACGACCCCAGTGAACCATCGGCTCAATGAACTGGTAACCGAGTTCCGCGGCCTTGGCCACCCCCCATTCGAAATTCTTATCGTCATGACGCACGAATTCCATGTTGACACCCAGGTAAATGTTGCCCACGGTGTAGCCTCTCTTTCTTTCCATTGAATCCGAAAAATCCCCAAACCGGAACCTTCACCCCTATGGATCACTCATTACGCCGATTCGCGGGGTAACCTTCAACGAAAAATCCTTTCATGTGGCGATGAGACAGGCTTCGTTTTGTGCGAGGAAGTGCCATTCGGTCGATGCGGTGATGGCAGTGGGTGAAGGATCGGGAGAGTGGGGCGACATTCATCCTATTGGCCGGAAGGGCCGGAATACGTTCGGACGCCCGAAAGCTTCAACGCAAATACGCGCCTTGCTTTTCCGAAAAATATCCTTGACACGTATTTCAGGGTCTTGTACGGTCCACGCTGGCCATGGAGTTTGCCGTTCCTTAGCTAATCTTCGGATAAACCACCTGGTTTTAACCAGTGTTGATAACTCCTACCAGCTTAACAATGGTATGGGTATGTCATGCAGTTTAGCTCGCCGAATTCCCTCCCCCTAAAGTATGCGCGTCGCCTCCTCCTTGGATTGCTGCTCGCTTCTCTGGCCGGCCTTGCGCCTCTTGGGGGCCTCGCGGCCGAACCCCAATTGCTTACTTTATCTCACACGACGTCTCTTCCCGATGTGAAGGGCGGCTTCGACCTGATGGCCGCCGATTTGAAGGGGATGCGGTTGTTCGTCGCGGCTCAAGACAACGACACCGTCGAAATCATCGACCTCAAGGCGGGGAAATGGCTGGGCCGCCTCAGCGAACTCAACGATCCCAAGTGGATTGTATATCTCGCCGAACGGCAACGAATTTACGTCGCCAACGGCGGCACCGGCGCCTGCTCGATCTTTGACGCCAAGACGCTCCGACCCATCAAGCAGCTTCAGTTCAAGGAAAAAGCCAATAACCTGCGCTACGACCCCGAGAGTAAACTGCTCTACGTCGGCGTGGGCAACACTTTTGGCTCGCTCGGCATCATCGATACGGTGAAGGAGTCCATCGTCGGCGAAATCCTACTGGCGAATTTCCCCAAACAGTTCGAGTTGGAGCGCAACGGACAGCGGATTTTCGTGAACGTCCCCAGCGCCAATCACGTTGCCGTTGTGGATCGCCAGACACGCAAGGTCATCGCCACCTGGCCGATCAAGGAAGCCAAGGAAAACGTCCCCATGGGGCAGGACGCCGGGAGCCGGCGGCTGTTTATCGGCTGCGATCCGGGGACGCTCGTTGTTCTGGACGTGGCGTCTGGCAAATCCGTGGCCAGCGTGCCGATCCACACCGGTTGCGACGGCGTCTATTACGACAGCCAACGCAAACGGATTTACATCTCGTGCGGCGAGGGTTTCATTGATGTCATTAAACAGATCGATGCCGATCATTATGAACGGACCGAATCGATCCCGACGGCGGCGGGGGCCGGCACTTCGCTGTTGCTGCCCACTCTCAACAAATTGATCCTGGCCGTCCCCGAGCGCAAGGATGGGAAGGCCGAGATCCGCGGTTATCAGGTTCAATGACGTGTTCATGATTTACCCATTCCGTAATACGTTAATCATGGGGATACGTAAGGAATCGGCCTTGCCGCCGTTCATAAGCTGTAGTCGATCGCCGATTATAGGGCTGATCATGTATCTCCCGCGCACCTTGTGGAGGAGTCGAGTGATGATACCTCGGATGAGCTGGCAGCGGATGTTGCCGCTGGTATTGGCGTTGGGCGGACTCACGTGGCCGACCGGCTGCGCCCGGTTTCATGATCGGCCGCTTTCGGCGGCGGGCAAGCTGGATAATTTCGAAGCCCGCACGCTGGATCGCGCCGATTTGAAGGAATATCTCCAAGCGCACATTGGCGCGGCGCAGTGGCCGCTCCAGACGTGGAGCCTCACCGATCTGACGCTGGCGGCGTTCTTCTATCATCCCAGCCTGGACGTGGCTCGGGCCCAGCTCAAGACCGCCAAGGGCGAGGTTATCACTGCCGGCGAGCGGCCCAATCCGTCTGTTTCATTCGCGCCCGGATTTAACTCCAGCAACCGGGAGTCCGTGAGCGGCGTTTCGAGCTGGATTGTGGATACAGCGCTGGACATCCCGATCGAGACGGCGGGGAAACGTGGCTATCGGATCGCCCAAGCGGAGCATCTCTCCGATGCGGCGCGGCTCAACATCACCGCCGCGGCCTGGCAGGTGCGCAGCCATGTACGCCAGGCGTTGCTCGACCTCTATGCCGCGCGCGAGACCGAAACGCTCCTACTCCAACAACAAGCCATCCAGGCCGACAACGTGCGTCTGCTCCAGCTTCAGCAGGAGGCGGGCGAGGTCTCGCCCTTTGAGGTGAGCCAGGCGCGCATCCCGCTGGACGCCACGCGGCTGGAGGTGGTCGAAGCTCAGAAAAAGCAGGCTCAGGCCCGTGCGCAGCTTGCCTCGGCCGTCGGCGTGCCGCTCAAGGCTCTCGACGGCGTCCGGTTTTCATTTGACGCCCTGATACAGATGCCGTCGTCGCCGCCGGCTGCCGACGTTCGCCGCGCGGCGCTGCTCGATCGGGCCGATGTGCGGGCGGCGTTGGCCGAATACGGGGCCAGCCAATCGGCGCTCCAACTGGAGATTACCAAGCAATATCCGGACGTCAACCTCGGCCCGGGCTACTCGTACGATCAAAGCGAGAACAAGTGGTCCCTGGGCGTCTCGCTGACCTTGCCGGTCTTGAACCAGAATCAAGGGGCAATCGCGACGGCGAAGGGTCGGCGCGCCGAAGCAGCAGCAAAGTTCAGCGCGCTGCAGGCGGATATCATCGGGCAGATTGAACAGTCCGTGACCAATTATGAGGCGTCACTCAAAAAGCTTCAGACTGCCCGGTCGCTCTCCGAGGAACTGAAGAAGCGGGCCGAAGCCACTCGCAAGATGTTTCAGGCGGGCGAGATTCTCAAGCTGGAGGTGGCCGCCGCCGACCTTGAGGTGAGCACGAACGCTCTGGCGCAATTGACCGCACGCGTTGATGCGCTGCAAGCCCTGGGACAAATCGAGGATGCCCTGCAGCAGCCGGCCGACCTGCCTCGATGGCAGGGGCTCATTCCGCAACAAAGCACGGATACGAAGAGGGAGATCCATCATGAATAGGCTGGGAACATTCATCGGACTGATTATTCTGCTCGCCGGCGCATTCGGCGTGTATAGCCTTTTCCAGGACAAGCCCGCCGCCGAAGAAGCGGCCGAGCCGGAGATTGCCACGCAGGTCGCGGTTCAGGTGGCCAAGGTTCAGAAGGCCGACCTGCACGGCTACGTCCGGGCTTATGGAACGGTCGAACTCGACCCCGGCGATGGCAAGAGCGCCCCGGCCAGCGTGCGGATCACGGCCCCTTCGGCGGGCATCATCACCGAAGCCAGGTGCGCCGAAGGACAGCAGGTCAAGAAGGGCGACATCCTCTTCCGCCTCGACAGCCGGATTGCCGACGTGAGCATCGAAAAGGCTCGCCAGGCCGTTTCCTTCGCCGAAAAGAATTTCGCCCGTCAGCAAAAGCTGCGCGCCATACAGGGAACCTCCGACAAGCTGTATCTTGAAGCCCAGCAGGCCCTCGAAGCCGCGCGCGCCGAACTGGCCGGCGCCCAGACCCAGCGCACGCTGCTGGCGGTTGTCGCGCCGTTTTCGGGCACCATCGTGAGTCTGGACGCCAAGGTCGGTGAGACGGTGAATATGGCCCAGGACCTGGCCGAACTGCGCGATCTGAAACGGATGGTTGTCTCGGCGACCGTGCCTAGTCGCGAAGTGGGGCGGCTTAAACTCGGGCAAGTGGCCGAAATCGACACCGGCATGCTGCCCGGTGTCAGCGCCGCGGACGCCGACGCCGGGGCCGACGACTCGACCACGGAAACGCGCAAGCTCAGCGCCACGCTGGACTACATCGATCCGCAGCTTAACCCGGAGAATGATACGGTCACGGTCCGAACCGCTGTCCCCGCTGGTTCGGATCTGCGGCCTGGCCAATTCGTCGCGATGCGCATCGCATACGAAGAACACGTCGGATGCCTGGCCATGCCGGAGGAAGGCGTCGTCGTAACCCCCGAGGGCCAGACCGTCGTCGCACTAGTCGAGGGTGACATGGCTGTCAAGAAGACGGTCAGGGCCGGTCTGCGCGATGGCGGTTTGGTGGAGATCGCCGGCGATGGAATCAAGGAGGGCGCGTCGGTGGTGACCGTCGGCGCCTACGGGCTGCCCGAAAAGACCAAAATCCGGATCGTGGGCCAGTAAGGCGCCGCACGGGAGAATAGCCATGACCACCCTCGAAACATCTCCGCGCACACAAGAGATCGCGCAGTCACTGGCCCAGCCCCGGCGGTCGATCCTTGGACACTTTGCCACGCGCCATGCCATTGCCATCACGTTCATCAGTCTGGCGCTCTGCCTGGGCGGGGTCTACGCTGCCTATAAGTTGCCCTCGTCGGTCTTTCCCCAGACCAATTTCCCGCGCGTGGCGATCCTGGTGGACAACGGCGTCATGCCGGCCGACGAGATGATGGCCCGCATCACGCGCCCCATCGAGGAGGCGATGAAGGACATCCCCGGCTCGGTAACGATCCGCTCGGCCACCGGGCGCGGCTCGGCCGAAGTCAACGTCTTCTTCAACTGGGACGTGAACATGGTCCAGTCGGAGCTGTATGTCCTAAGCCGTCTCGGGCAGATCCGCAGCACGCTGCCGGCGACGGCCGCCACCAACGTATTCCGCATGACATTTTCGGCCTTTCCAATCATTGGCGTGAGTCTCACCAGCCCGACCCGTGACATTACCAGCCTTTGGGAAACGGCACGCTACAATCTCAAACTGCGCTTCCTCCGCATACCGGGCGTCGCGCGCGTGGACCTGGTCGGCGGCCGCGCCACGGAATACCACGTCGTCGTGGACCCCCTTCGCCTGGCCGCGGCCCGGCTCAGTTTGACCGACATCACCGACGCGCTGGAAAAGAGCAACCTTATCGCACCGGCCGGCATGCACGAGGAAAATCACACGCTTTACCTCACCGTCATCGACGGGCGCATCAAAACTCCCAGGGACATCGAGAATTTCACGGTCAAGGTGGCCGGAGGACACCCGATCCGCGTCGGCGATTTGGCGCGTGTCGAGCGCGGCCCCGAGCCGGTCTTCAACGTCGTCACCGCCGACGGCGAGAAGGCGGTTCTGCTCAACATCCGCAGCCAGCCCGACGGCAGCACGCTGGAGATCGCCAAGCGTCTCAAGGAGGAACTCAAGGCGCTCAAGAGCGAACTGCCCCCCGACATGAAGCTGGCCTTCTATTACGACCAGTCGGTGATCGTGCGCGAGTCGGTCAAGAGCGTTTGGGAGGCAATCATCTTCGGCCTGATTCTTTCGGTCGTGATTATTTTCCTTTTCCTCAAAGACGTGGGGACGACGCTCGTGGCGACCCTGGTCATACCGGTAACGGTTCTCATCACGCTGCTGGCGATGCGCACGGCCGATCTGAGCTTTAACCTCATGACACTGGGGGGGATTGCCGCGGCCATCGGCCTTGTGATCGACGACGCCATCGTCATGGTGGAGGCGATCCACGCTCGCGTCCGCAGCGGCCTGCCACGGATCGCCGCCGTGGAATCGGCTGTCAGTGAGATATTCAAGCCTCTTGTGGCTTCGACGCTTACTCCCGTGGTCGTGTTTATTCCACTGGCGTTTCTCGACGGCCTTACGGGCGTCTTCTTCCGTTCCCTGGCGTTGACGATGGTGGTGGCGCTCCTCACCTCGCTGGTGCTCGCCGTCACCTTCACCCCGTCACTGGCGGCATGGTTCATGGGTAGCGAACACGAACGCCACGGCGGGGGACACAAGGCCGACGAGGGCGGCTTCATCATGCGCGCCGTGATCCGTGTATATGAGTTTGCCGTGCGCGTGGCCCTGCGCCATCGCTGGATCACGCTCGGATTTTGCGTCCTTATCCTGCTGGCCGGGGTGGAACTCTACACGCGCCTCGAAAGCGAGTTCCTGCCGGCCATGGATGAGGGCGGCTTCGTCATTGACTACAAGGCGCCTCCGGGCACGAGCCTTGCCGAAACCAACCGCCAACTGATGCAAGCCGAGGCGATTCTCAAGGCAACGCCCGATCTGGAGAGCTACTCGCGGAGGACGGGCGCGCGGCTGGCGCTGGCCATCGCCGAGCCCCACACTGGCGACTTCCTCGTCAAGCTCAAGAATGATCGCAAGCGAAAGACCGCCGACGTCATCAGCGAGTTGCGCGGCCAGTTCAAGGCCGCCGTACCGGGGATCGACTGGGAATTCCCCGGTATTCTCGGTGATCTCATCGGCGATCTCATGTGGGCGCCCAAACCCATTGAAATAAAACTCTACTCCACCGACATCGGTTACCTGAAAAAGAAAGCACCCGAGGTGGAAGAGGCAATTCAAAAAGTGCGCGGCGTAGTCGACACCTTCAACGGGCTGGTCTATACCGGCCAATCCATCGGTCTCCATATTCGCGAACTCGACGCCCGGCGCTTCGGTCTCACCGCCGACGATGTGGCCGCGGCCGTCAACACGGCCATGCTCGGCCGCACGGCCTCGTCGGTCTTGCAAGGCGACCGCGTGATCGACATCCGCGTGCTCGCCGATCCTGCCCGTATCGCCAGGATCGACAGCCTCAAGGAACTCCCCCTGCGCACGCCGGGGGGCGCAGTGGTGAAACTCTCCCAACTGGCCGACGTCGCCGAAGAGCCCGGTCAGCTCGAGTTGCGTCGCGAAGACATGCGCCAGGATGTGGCGGTGACGGCGCGTCTCGAAGGCCGCGACCTGGGCAGCGCCATGGCCGAGATCCAATCGGTCTTGGCCAAGGACAAAACCATTCCGCCCGGCACGATCGAATTGGGCGGCCTATTTCAGCAACAGCAGGAATCCTTCCGCAACCTTATGATCGTCCTGGCGATGGCCATCATGCTCGTTTTCACGGTGCTCCTGATCGAGTTCCGCTCCTTCTCCGAACCGATCGCGATCGTCTTCGGCGCCGTGCTGGCCATCTTTGGCACGATCATGGCCCTCTACACCACGCGCACGACTCTCAACGTCGTCTCGTTCCTGGGAGCCATCATCGGCGTGGGCATCGTCGCCAAGAACGGCATCCTGATGCTCGATTACGTCGAGCACTTGGAGGCCGAGGGGATGAGCCTGGACGAAGCCCTCGTGCGTTCGGGTCGGCGACGTCTGCGTCCGGTTCTCATGACCTCGATGGCGGCTGCGTTGGGCATGTTGCCGCTGGCCTACGGTATCGGCTCGGGCGCCGACATGCTCAAGCCGCTGGCCATCGCCGTCATCGGCGCGCTCTGCATCTCGGTGCTGCTTTCGCTGGTGGCCACCCCGACGCTCTACCGGGTTCTGGTCGGCATCCGCGGCTCCAGGGTCGCCCAGCGCATCGGCCCGCACGACTGATTACCATACATGGCGTCTTTATTCTTGCAGGATGTCTGTTTAGCCTGCTTCAGCCGGCTCTTCCTTGCCCCCGGCTTTCAGCCGGTGGGTTAGCGGGATATGGGAACACGCGGGCTTCTCCGGTGTCATTGGTGCTGGCCGCCCCCGTCCCGTGGCCGCCGTCGTCGCTCGGGGTGCCGGCGTCGGGCGCGCGTCCAAGCGTGCAGAAATCGGCGCCGTGCAAGTCGTCGACGATGCCGTTGCCGTCGTCATCTACGCCTGGCGTGCCGGCCGCCTCGGCCGCGTTGGTCCAGAGGCGTCCTTCCGTTTCGCGATGGGTGAGGCCGACGCCCGTGTCGGGCACGGCGATGATTAGGTCCGGATCGCCCATTGTCACCGCCCACGCCTCCGGAGCATCGATGTCGTAGTCGGGCGGGCCGGATGGAAAGGTATACTCGAGCGTGGTGAGGTGAATGCCGCCGCGCTGGATGGCGCCGGCCACGTCTACGTGACTGGGCGCACCACGTCACCGGGCTGGGTGTCGGGCGGTGCCGACACGGAATGGAATGGCGCGGCTGATATCTTCGTCGCGAAAATGTCCCCCGGCGGCACGCATCTCTGGTCCACGTACCTGGGGGGCGCCGGCGACGACGAGGGGTTGGCCATCGCGGTCAGCGATGCGCGATCGTGCCTCTTCGTTACCGGTCGGACGCATTCGGCCGGCTGGGTTTCGGGAGGTTTTTACCCCAGTTACAATGGCGGCGACGACGCGTTCCTCGTTCGTCTCTCGCTCGACGGCGCCCACCAGTTGTCGTCTTATATCGGCGGGGCCGGCGACGATTGGGGCGCCGGCGTCGGGCTTTTCGCCGGTAGTGATATCCACCTGACCGGTAATACCAAAACCGCCGGCTGGATTTCGGGCGGCTACGACCCCAGTTACAACGGCGGGGTCGACGCCTTCTGGCTGCAACTCTACTCGGCCGGGCGGACGCGATGCGGCACTTAAGTGGGCGGCGCCGGCGATGACTACGCGACCGCCATCGCCACGGCGAGTACCAGTCAGACGTTCATCACCGGGACGACCACTTCGGTCGATTGGACCTCGGGCGGCTTCGACACGAGTTTCGGCGGCGGCTCCGACGCGTTCGCCATCGCGATCTCGACCTGGGGATGGCAGATGTGGTCCACCTATCTGGGTGGCGTGGATAACGAGGCGTGTCTGGGGATCGATGTCAATACGGCGGGCGAAGTGCTCGTGACCGGCTCGACCAAATCTTCCGGCTGGGTCGCGGGCAATTACGACACGACACGCAAGGGCGGCATGGACGCGTTCCTGGTCAAGCTCTCGCCGACCGACACGGCGGTGTGGTCGACCTATCTCGGCGGGTCCGACAGCGACGAAGAGCGTGCCGTCACGGCCGGGCCGGCGGGAGAGGTTTACGTCACCGGACGTACGAATTCACCGGGTTGGACCGCCGGCGGCTTCGACACAAACTTCGGCGATAATGTCGACGGTTTCCTGCTCAAGATTTGCGACGTCGGCGCCGTGCGGGTGATGATCGGGCCGGAGGCCGCGGTGGCGGCCGGTGCACATTGGCGCCCGGTGGGAACGACCGACTGGCTCGAAAGCGGCGCCATCTTTTCGGGCCTCACCGGCGGCCGAATTACCATCGAGTTTCTTTACGTGGATGACTGGATCAGGCCGCCCGAGGCGAACGTGGATGCGCAAAACGGCGTTATCACCCAACTCGACGTCATCTATCAGTCGGGCCCGGAGGCTGTCGATTCAAGGTCGTGGAATTTTTACTGACGGTGACGTGATCAAAGTGTATCGGCCGCATGGAGGAGTTTTTTGCAAGGCCACGATTCGGGTAAGCCAACATTGGGGAAGCAATCGTGCCGGCCGGCACCAGGCAGTCGGATTGTTAAGGTCGGCTATCCTGCCCCTCACCCCGCCAAGTGAGCCGATCCTCTGAGGCGTGCCGGTCGATCCCGAACGCCCGCCGCAGGAAAACCCGGTGGCCTGGACGCGGGAACACAACGGCGCACGCGTCTTCACCACCACTCTGGGCCACTCCGAAGATTTCGCCGTGCCTTCCTTCACGAACCTGCTCGTGAACGGCATCCGCTGGGCCGTCGGCGACCTGTAATCTGATTCGCCGGACCGACCCGATCGGGAGTTACCTTCGGCCCACAGTGCGACATACCCACCAGAACGCGGTCGATCCAAGAGTGATATCACTACTGAATCGGAACCTTGGCGACATTTGCCCAGCGGGTCGTTTCTACAGGGCTCTGGTGGGAATATCTCCTTTGCCGGACAGAGCCCATCAGACTCAATTGATATTATCCCGCCTGGTCCTGCGTTTGCTGCTTGGTCTCTGCCGCATCAGTCAACAGGATCGTCTCTCCCGGCCGGGTCGCCAGATGCAACCGTTCTCCCGTCATGGTCGCAGACTGGTCGCCCCGCCGCACGCGCGCCGCCCTCGGCCATGGATTGACCAGAGTCAGCGTTGACCCGGCTTCGGAATCAATGCGCGCCCAGGCGACCTTACCCTCCTTGTATGCGGCACTAACGAGGAACGCCCCGACCGCCCGCAGCCTTTGGAAACGGGCATTGCCGTTGGCCTTCGTCCAATTCGGGAATAGCCTGATTTCGCCCGCATAGCTTTGCATCAGGCATTCGTCGATGACGGCCGGCAGGCTGAAGTTCTCGACCCAGATCCCCATGTCGGCCATGAAGGCGAAATTGCCGCCTTCGGAGTAGCGTCCCCCGACCTGCAGCACCAGGTCGGCGCACGTGCCGTTGGGGAGCGCGCAGTAATTCACCTGTCGCTTGAATTTTTCGAGATTCAGCACCCCCAGCCGCGCGCCCTGTAAGTTCTGGAAGACCAGTTCGTTGCCGCCCTCGTTGCGATGATTAAGCCACGTATTGGCCGCAATCTGGTACACATCTTTCGGTGAGTGCAGCCCGATTTCCTCGCCGGGGAAGACGGCCATCATCGGGTTGGGTGTGTTGTAGACCGTCTCGGGGTTCGAGGCCGCCGCGTCCAGAAAGACGGTGCCGCGCGGACTCTCGGCCGTGAGGTATTCAGGATAATGGGTTAGAATTTCCCGCACATCCTCCATCAGCGCCGCCTCACGCTCCTCGATCGCGAGCGCACGGCAGGCCTCGAGGTACGCCTTGAAGACGAACCGGGTGAGTGTCAGGTCCACCAGGCAGTCGGCATTTGCTACCAGGCTGGGAACCAGTCCGTAAAGTTCCGGCGGCACGGTCGGATAGATATGAAACCGGCCGTCCTTGAAGGGAGAATCAGGCCCGTGCGCTTCGGGTCGCCGCATGTAGGCGTCGAGGAATTCCGTGGCCGCCTTAATCGGTTCAAACAATTTCTCCCGCAGGTAACGTTTGTCCATCGTATACAAGTAGTGCCACCACAAGCTTTGCACGGTCCACGGCGTCTCGCAGACCTCCCAACCCCAGTCGGGCACCGGGTAGGGCATGACGGTCATCTCGACCGGGTAGCTGCTGTGGGGAAAGTAGGCGCCGGGAAGCCTGTAGAATTCGCGCGCCCAACGGCGGCTGACGGGCATCAGAAAGTCCACCAGCTCGACGTACGGCTCATGCCTGTCGACATGATTACTTGAGAAGGTCGCCCAAAACGGTTGCTGAAGGTTGTAGTTGTGATGGTAATCGCCGTGCCAGGCGGTGCCGACCTTGCCCCAACTCCAGTTGCCGAACAGGCCGGGGCAGCGCACGCCCCGGCGCATCGAGCACTGGATGAAATAGAGATTGCGATACCAGATCGACTCGAGGACCTGGTCATCCAAGGCTACGCCCGAGCGGTTCCAGTAAGCCCGCCAATTCTCGCGGGTGGTTTGCACGGCCGCGGCTGCGGCTTCCGGACTCGCTCCGGGCGGTTCGGCCAGACCGGCGGGGATTTCACGCTCCAGTCCCTGGTCCAGTTCGACCACCGCGACGAACGGCCCGCCGCCCGGAACGAAGTTGGGGGCCGTAAAGCCACGCGGCGCGTCGGCTCCCGGTTGCGCCGGAGATTCGATCGTTCCGTTTAACCTTGCTGTCAGGCGCAGGGCGCGGTTTTTTTGCGGGTTGGGCTTGAGCGGCGCGAGCACCTGGCGAAAACCCAGCCGGTCACGCTCGAATGCCTGCGTGGTCGGCATGCCAGGCTCGGGCATCCACACCGTCCTGTCGAAAGGAGCGGCAATCGGCGCGCCGCCCTCGTCCAGCATCCGCAGCCACAGCCGGTCGCGTTCCATCTCGGGAGTGACCTCCAGCCGCGCTTTGCGGCCGTCGATCAGGAATCGCACCTCGCACGTTCCGTCATCCAGTCGCACGCGGTGACCAAGCAACTCGGCGCGGCGGCGGTCGAAGCCCAGCACCAGCGACCCGCATGGCCAGGGGCGCGGATAAGGCTTGCTATAGGGCTCGCGCGCCATAACCTTGTATTGTTCGACGTATTTTTTGGCTTCCGGATCGGTCTTGGATTGCTTGAATTTCTCCCACACTTCATCGAAGGTTCCAAGTTTGTCCATCGTATTTTCTACGAGGCGAATGTCCCAGACCTCGTTGTGACCGAACCGCAGCACCACGGCGTCGGGCCGGGTGCAGACCACCACGCCCATTCCCCCGTTGCCCAGAACGCCACCTTCGAAAAACGACAACGCCGGCTTGTCGCACCGGATCGCGTGACGCGCCGCCCGCTCCGTCGAATCGAAATCGCCGGCATCAGCCTCGGTTGCCGCCCCGGCTGCGAGCATCATGCCGATCGGGATCAATGGTGACCAAGCCATGTCCACGCCTCCTTCTGCGTCGGTGTCGCCCGCTGGCCGAATGATGCCCCTCCTGGGGCAGCGTTGTGTCGTCGACGATCAGCAACGAGTCCTCGTCGCGGACGAACTCGTTGGCCTTTTCGACAAACGTCTGCGGCAACGGCTCCATAGCGGGAACACCATTCTGCGCAAAACACTATGTTTGCCCATATCCAAGATCAAGTGAAATGGTGGGCCGGCGCCTACTCCATCCGCAGCCGT
>JAMCWS010000350.1 GCA_023480605.1 bacterium | reverse complement strand
AGATGATCAACATCGATCTCCAGGGACTGCTGCTGCGCGGCGACCCGCGCTGGAACATCCTCCTCCAACCGGGCGACGTCGTGAATGTTCCCCCCGCGGGTTTCGTGCATGTGAC
This sequence comes from bacterium, assembly GCA_023480605.1. Classification (GTDB taxonomy): domain Bacteria; phylum Sumerlaeota; class Sumerlaeia; order MVZB01; family MVZB01; genus JAMCWS01. The sequence continues at coordinate 3,202 of JAMCWS010000350.1, read as the reverse complement.
CGGCGGCGGTGTCGAAAAACCCGGCACCTACGAACTGGCCGACAAGAACCTTCTGCAGCTTATCGACGAGGCCGGCGGCCTCAAGTTCGAGGCCCGGCGGACCCTCAACGTGGTGCGTTTCGACGATCAGCACCGCCGCCAGGTCTACGACGTCAACTACGACGACCTGCTGGCGAAAAAGACGACCGATATCGCGCTCAAAAACCAGGACCGGATCGTCGTCGACACCGATCCTTCCAAGGTCGTGATCGGCGCCGTCGGCCGCGCCATGAAGAACGTCTTCCGGTTCGTCATCGGTGGCTACATCGACCTCTTCGGCTCGGAATCGGGCCGCGGTTATTAATGGTCCGGGTCATCTCGGTCGGACCATGAATCCCCGGGCATATCCTATTCTTTGCGCCTCTGCGTCTTTGCGGTTAAACACCATCATGAAGCTTGAATTCCAAACGCGGTTTTCGGCATTCGATTGCGGCGTATTGATCTTTCATCTCTCCGCGTCTTTGCGGTTCAAATATCATCATGAAGCTTGAACTCCAAATGCGGTTTTCAGGATTTTGATCGCGTCTCGGTTGCGTCTCGTCATCCGCCGGCGCCTGCCTTTCGGGCTCGCGCTGGCGGTTTCGTTTTGGGCCTTGGCCGGCCGCGCGCCGAGGGCCGGCGATATGCAACTCGGCGAACTGATCGCCGCCGTCGAACAGGCCCGCGCGGCTCACCCCGCCGTCGCCTTCGACTTCGTCGCCGACAGCTACGAACTCCCCCCCGGCGCCGATCCCTCCGCCTCGAGTTTCGCTCTGCCCGCCACGCCCTTCAGCCGCCACACCGGCCGTTATTGCGCCGCCCCGGGCAAAGTCAGGTTGGAATACCGCCTGACGTTCTCCGGCGAGGGCGTCACCCAGGGCAGCCGGGTCACGCGCACCTGGAACGGGACGCTGTTCTGGGAGGAGCAAGGACCGGTTCGGGCCGGCGCGTGGTGTTCCGAGCAATACGTCTTCGACGACGACGCCGATCCGGCCACCATTTCGGCCTTCGAACCGCTTCTGGGCGCGGCCGACGGCTATCTGCCGATGGATATGGGACGGCGCTGGCTCGATTTCGCTCGGCAAGCCCCCCCCGGCCGCGCGCGGGTAACCCCCGAGTCTCTGGGCGGGATCGACTGCGCCCGCGTTCATCTCGACATGCCGCAAGGCGCCGCCGACCTGTGGCTCGATCCGGCCGCCGGCTACTCCGTCCGTCAGGCGATCATCCGTTATGCCGTCCGACCCGTCACCCGGGCGCGCCGCCTGCTCAACCGGCTGCGGCATGCCAACGAAACGGTTTCCATCGAAAAACGAATCTCCGCCGTCCGCGTCGAAACCGTCGGCGGGGTCGCTTTCCCGGTCGCCGGCAGGATCGTGACAACCACCCGCTATACCGACGGCACTCGCCGCGGCGATATATTGATCGTCCGCCGCAAGCGCGTTCGCTTCGGAGAGGAACCGGCCGGCTTGCGCTGGCAGCCGGCGGAGGGGTCGAGGTTGCGTTCATACGCCCATCCGATCGAATACGTCTGGAGAAACGGCGCGCTGCGGACGGCCGTGACCGCCGCCACCCAGCGCGAAATCGGCGCCGTCCTCCAGGCCCTGAACGCGCCGTCGCATCGTGCCTGTCTGGCGTCGCTCGGGTGGTTCAAAATCGCCGCAGGCCCGGCCGTCACTTCGGAGTCACCCGCCTCAACGCCCGATTCGGCCACGTGCGAATCGCCCGTTTTCGGCACGGGCGGCCTCCTGGGCCTCTGGCTGGTCGACCGGCTCGGGAATCCCGCCGTCGCGCCGGAAAAATACCTCGCCCAGGCTCGGGATTGGACCTACACGGTCACGCCCGACCAGTTGGGCCGAGTCGCCCGCGAGGCCGGTCTTCAAAGCCGCTGGATGACGGGCATGTCGCCTGCCGGCCTGCTGGCCTCGCCTTGCCCGGTGGTGCTCGCCTGGCGCCACGCGGTCTACGAACGCCGCATCACCGACTACGCCCTTTACCTGGGGCACGACCGGGAACGATTCCTTGTCTGGCACCCCGGCGAGGGGCTCCGGATGGTGTCGCCCGGCGAACTGGCCGCGGCATGGAACGGCACGGGCCTGGTGGTCAGCCGCGACCCGGAGGATGTCGGGCCGATTCGGCGGGCCAGTCTTTTCGCCCTTTTCCCGGTCGGACTGCTGACCTTCCTGCTGGGGCTTCTGGCGTGGCGGATTGCCCGCCGTCGTCGGCAACCGACGGCGGATGGAAACACCGCCCCCGCCCCCGCCGCGTCGCGGCGCTGGAAACTCGCCCTGACGCAACTGGCCGGCCTGGCGGCGTTCTCGGGGATCATGGGGGCGCTCTGGCACGCCGCTGACGCCCGGGGACTGCTGCGCGACGGCGTCGCCGTGCGCCTGGTCCAGGCTTCCTACACGGGCCTTTTCGTGCCGCGGCTCGACACCGGCGACGTCGTGCGACTCGTCGAACGCCCCGGCGACACTCAATTTCTAGACGCCCGCGACGCGGCGTCATACCAGGCCGGCCACATCCCGGGGGCGCTGAATCTGCCCCTCGGCTTGAACGCCGGCCAGTGGCGCGCGGCGCTGCGGCGGATCGATCCCGGCCGCGCCCTCGTCCTTTATTGCGGCGGCAGCGGATGTAAAATGGCCGAACACCTTGCCGCGCGTCTGGCGGCCGATGACTACAAGCGCATCGCCATCTTCACGGGTGGCTGGTATGCCTGGTGCCATCGCGCAACCGATTCGGCTCCTCCCACCCCACGATCCTAAGTCGTCCCCCTCCGGCGGGCAATCCCGCGGTTGCCTCCGATCAATCTCATCCCGCAACGCCTCCCCGCGGTGATGATTGAGAAAGAACCTGCCATCCCGCGGGCACATCTTCACGCTGTTCTGGTTTGGATTTTATGGCCGGGCTTTAGCCGGCTCTTCTTTGTCCCCGGTTTCAGCCGGTGGGTGCTTGATGGACTTGGGTCTCCAGCGCGCTTCAGCACGGCTTCTCGATCCGGCTTCAGCTATTGTTGGCGAACAGTGTCCAGATGCGCCCCCATCCCGTGGGTGCATCCTTGAATTCCCCGGTCAATGGGGCGGGGAGGTGGGAGTCCCGCCAGGGACGGAAGCCTTCAGCCCGCCACGTCAGTGGCGGGAAACCGATCGATGATCGATCCGGAGTCCCATCAAGGACCGAATGATGA
>JAMCWS010000326.1 GCA_023480605.1 bacterium | reverse complement strand
TCGCCCTCGCGGTGCAGCAGGTCGACCAGATCGAACCGGTCGAGGGGAATCTGCAGCCGGGCACGCCGCATCGGCAGAACGAAATGGCGAGCGAAGGCGTCCACGAGTTCGTCCAGACCCGCACCAGTGACCGTCGAAACCGGAAAACAACGGGGATTTTGCCGCCGGAACCGGCTGATGACAAACGGGTCGTGCGGCCGGTCGATTTTATTAAATACCAGGATCGTCAACTTGTCGGACGCTCCCAGTTCCCCGAGCACCTGGTTGGTCGTTTCGTAATGCTCGGCGATCTTGGGATGGCTCACGTCAAGCACATGGATGAGGAAGTCGGAAAGGCGGGCCTCTTCGAGGGTGGCCTTGAACGACTCGACGAGTTGGTGGGGCAACTTGCGGATGAAACCCACCGTGTCGGTCAGCAGCAGCGGCTGGTTGTTGGGCAGCAGGATGCGCCGGGTTGTCGGATCGAGCGTGGCGAACAATTTGTCTTCAATGAAGACATCGGCGCCGGCGAGGCGGTTGAGCAGGGAGCTTTTGCCGACGTTGGTATAACCGACGATGGCGGCCGAGGGAACCGGCCGGCCGCGCCGCCCCTTGCGTTGCACTTCGCGCTGCTTGCGCACCTCGGCCAATTGCTGTTTGAAGCGGCGGATCCGGTCCATGACGACACGCCGGTCGACCTCGAGCTGCAGTTCGCCGGGGCCGCCGCGCATGCCGGCGCCGCCGCGCTGGCGTTCCAGGTGGGTCCACGCGCGCCGCAGGCGAGGGAGGGAATATTCCATCCGCGCCAGGCCGACCTGCAATCGCGCTTCCTTCGTACGCGCCCGGCTGGCGAAGATATCGAGGATCACCTCTTGGCGGTCGATGACGGCGATGCCCGCGAATTCCTCCCAGTTGCGCTGTTGCGAGGGGCTCAGTTCGACATCGAAGATGAGCACGTCGGATTCCTGGGCGGCGGCCGTCCGCTTGATTTCCTCGGCCTTGCCCGCCCCGAGGTAGAAATGCGGCGTCGGCCGGCCCAGGTGAACGATCTGGCTGCCCGCCACCTCGACGCCCATCGTGTCGCTCAGGCTGGCCAATTCGTCCAGATGTTCCTGGGCCTGGACGGCCGATTGCCCGGCTTCCTGAACGCCGACGAGGTAGGCGCGGCTGACTTTGTCGGCATTGAGTTTGACTTCTTCCAAGCGCAGAACCTCACACCCGACGCCCGCCGCAATCACTGGCGCGGCCGGCCGCTGTCGGTTTATGATGTCGTACCGTATACTTCGGTCGCCGTCTTCCGGGCCATCTTTCCCCTTGGGCGAACGCCCACCGTCAATTTACGCCCGGCGGACTTGCATTGGCAAACGAATTGCGGCCGGCAGGCGGCGCCGGCTTCGCGCAATCTTATAAAAATTGCGGTAAAATCGCCGGCGCTTTGGTTGAATGAAACCGTGATCCGCACGGCGTGCCGCCCCTCTCGCACGACAACCCCATGAAAGCCATCGCCATGCCCGACGAATCCGCCGACTCCCCTGAATCCAACGCATCCGGAAGACCTTCCCGCCCGGCCCGGCGCGGCAACCGCATCACGCGCGTCTACACCCGCGCGGGCGACGCCGGCACGACGGAGCTTGTCGGCGGTCGCACGGTGCGCAAGAATCACCCGCGCATCGCCGCTTACGGTATGGTGGACGAACTCCAGGTGGCCGTCGGCGCGGCGCGCGAGGCCCTGGCGGCTGCCCTGGCCGACCCGCTGCCCGAGCCGGCCGCCGCGCCGTTGCGGCGTCTGGGCGAGCATTTGATCTATGTCCAGAATCTACTGTTCACGGCCGGGGCCGACCTGGCCACGCGCGTCGAAGACCGGTGGGCGGGAATGCCCCTTATCGGCGAGGCCGACGTGCGCTACCTCGAAAGCCTGATCGACGCGCTGAATGCCCCGCTGCCGCCGCTCAAAGACTTCGTTCTGCCTGGCTGCCACCCGCTGGCGACGGCCTGCCACGTCTGCCGCGTGATTTGCCGGCGAACCGAACGCGAGCTGGAGACGCTGGCGGCCGCCGAACCGGTGGGCGACGCGATTCGGCCGTTCATCAATCGGCTTTCGGACCTGTTCTTCGTCGCGGCGCGACGGGCGGCCCATGAATTGCGCACCGCCGGCGCGGCCCCGGCCGAAACCCTCTGGCGCCGCGACTTGCCCCGGCCTCCCTTGGAATTCTAACGGAGATATCGTCGGGCATCGCCCCGGATTCAGCCGATCGTCAGGACGATTTTGCCGGCCAGGGTGCCGGCGTGGTGGAGGGTGTTTTCCTCCTGGAGACGGTGCGCCCGGGCGGCGTCGGCCAGTGGCAGCGTCGCGGCGATGACCGGCTTGAGCCGGCCTTCGGCCATCCAACGGTTGATGTCGTCGGCGGCGGCGCGCTGCTCGGTCGGCGTGGCGTTAAACATCGCGAAACCCAGCACCGAGCAATCCCGCGTGTAAAACGGCCCCACCGGAAAGACCGGCCGGGCTTCGCGGCCGGCCATGAGAATCATTCGCCCGCGCCGGGCCATGAGCGGCATCACCCGCTCGAAGTCCGGCTCGCGGCTCACTTCCCACCAGACGTCGAGTCCCTTGGGCGCGAATTCGCGGATGCGCTCGGCGGCGGCGGCGTCGCGGTAACCGACGACGTCGTCGGCGCCCAGGCGACGGCAAAGGTCGAGTTTTTCATCGCTCCCGGCGGTGGCCATCACGCGCGCGCCCAGAGCCTTGGCCATTTGGATGACGACCGTGCCCACGCCGCCTGAACCGCCGTTGACGAGGATCGCTTCGCCCGCGGCGAGGCCCGCGCGCAGCCGCAGTCCCAGGTGGGCCGTGATGCCGACCAGGGCGACGGCCGCCGCGTCGGCGTCGGCCACGCCGCCGGGAATGGGATAAAGCCACTCCTCGCCCACCGCCGCGTATTCGGCGAAGGTGCCTTGGCGGCCGGCCAGCCCCTGGTTGCTGCCCCAGACACGGTCGCCGGACTTGACGCGCCGGACACCGGGTCCGACCGACTCGACCACCCCGGCCAGATCGCAGCCGACAATGTAGGGCAGCGGCAGGGGTGCGGGCACCATCCCGCCGCGCAGGTAAACGTCGATCGGGTTGACCGAGACGGCCTTGACCCGGACAAGCGCCTGGCCTTCGGCGGGTGTGGGCGCTGGAAAATCGCCATACCGGATGGCCTCCGGCGCACCGGTTTTTTCAATGTATGCCGCGTTCATCGTCATGCCTTTCCGTTCCCGCCGTCAATCGCTGGAACAATACGCAGTCCATATCCAAACCGCTCCGCACCGCTCCATTCAAAATAGAATCGGCGGACGCGAAATG
>JAMCWS010000376.1 GCA_023480605.1 bacterium | reverse complement strand
GCCGGGCCGCCGTGGCGCGGCGCCGGCGATTCTCTTCGACGATCTCTTCCATGTGCTCGATGTCGAAGAGGCGCACCCCCTCGATCGCGTCGAGGGCGGGATCGAAGATGCGCGGCAAAGCGGCGTCGACCATGCAAACCCGGCCCGGGCGGCGGTCGGCCGGGCATTGGGCGGCGTAGAGGTCGGCACTCAGAATCAGTTCGGGCGCGTAGGCCGCGCCGATGATGAATTCCGCCTCGGGCAGCAGGCAGGCCAGTGCGTCAAGTCCGTAGGCTTCACCCCCCAGTTCATCGACGATCTCCCGCGCGTTTTCGACCGAACGATTAACGATCCATAACCGTCCCGGTTGCCGCTCGGAGATGGCCCGCGCGGCGATCCGGCCGACCTTGCCGGCCCCGATCACCATGCACGACCGCCCGCGAAGGTCTCCCAGGACCTGCTCGCCTTTGAGCACGGCAGCCTTGCCCACGCACAGCGTGCCGACGTTGAGGTCGGTTTCGGTCCGGATGCGCTTGCCGGTCCGGTGGGTCGCCTCGATGAGGCGATGCAGGTCGGGGCCGACGGCGCCCTCGGCCTGGCTGAGTTCGTAAGCCTGGCGAATCTGCTGCTTGATTTGATTTTCGCCCAGGATCATCGAATCAAGGCCGGCGCACACCGAAAACAAGTGCCGCACCGCCTCCATGCCTTGATGCTCGTAAATGGGCGGCGACGCGGCGCCTGGATCGGCGGCGTCGGCCCCGATGGCCAGAAATGCCTCGCGCAGTTCGAAGGCGAACGATGCGCTGGCGCTGAAGCCATATATTTCAGTCCGGTTGCAGGTCGAGAGAATCATGAATTGGTCGTCTCGGCCAGCCTCCGCCGCCTCCGTCTTGAGCGACCGCAGCAGGCGGGCGCAATCTTCGGGCGACAGGGCGTAGCGCTCGCGCTGCGGGATCGAGGCGCCCACGTGGTTGATGCCGCAGACGTGCAACGTCGGCGCGCGGCGTTCGGCCGGAGAGGCGGCGGCGGGGTGTCCGGCGGCAGCCGGCGCCATCGGATTGAGCGTGGAATGAGCCATGGTTACGGTGATCCTCGTCTTAAGTTGCGCGGCGGATCCGGCTGGATTGAATACGGCGAATCCGCGAGCCGACCACCTTCTCCCGAACCGGCGCGTCCGGATGGACGGGAGGGATGGCGGGTGCCCGGCGGGCGGGCGCGTGGACGGACGGGAGCCTTGCGCCGGCGGTGGCGGACCCGACGCGTCCCTTAAACGAGGTAGGGTGGAGGACGTCGGTAAAGGCGTGTGGCTCGTCGAGCCACGATGAGGGGCAGATGCGCGGTTTCGCAAGTCGTGAAGCGAGGAAGAAGGCGACGCAACCCGGCGCCGAGTGCCGTCGGCGCGCTCCCCCGCAAGGCGATCGCCAGGACCATCAGCGCCGCGCCAATGGCCGGCAGGATGGCCGCAACCATCGTGATGTTGACGGCGGCGGCCGCGTCCGGCGCGGTCGGGTCAAGCAACTGGGGATTGATCAGCCAGTGGCCGACGAACAGGATAAGGCCGAACGCCAGGGCGCGCCGCGGGCTGGAGTCCAGGATCGTCGCCACGTGCCAGAATTTGAGCGAGGCGTAGCCGACCGCCGCGAGGCACAACAGCGTGCGGCTCAGGTCCAGCAGGCTCGAGACGTCGCCCGAGACAATACGCCGGGCGACCAGCCACACGTGGAGCGCGGCCACCAGCAGCCACACCGCGCGCGCCACGTTGGATGGGCGCGCCAGACGGCGAAGTTCCCGAAAAGTGGCAAACGGCTCGTTCGTCATCGGCGCAATACGTTCCTGGATCGTTTCGACCGGCTCGGCGTTCGATTTCGGATGCCTGAGTCCTTGAATCCCATATTTATCACGGCAAGGTCCCAAATGCCAACCATAAATTGATGATAAAGATGAGAAAAATATCGTCTTACCGGACGCCCGTCCCCCGGCAAGTCATTATCCCTCCGGACCAGCCTAGTCTCGGGTGCTCGGTACGGTGGTCGTTCCGCCGATATCCGGGAGGCGGAAATCGCCGTCGCCCGTGGCCTCCATCCACGCCCGCAACCGATCCTGAAGTCGCTGGCGTTGTGCGACAAACCGCCGGTCCAGGGCCAGGTTGGCCAGTTCGTAGGGATCCTCATTCAGGTTGAACATCACCCACGGTTGGCCTTCGAGCACCGCGTATTTCCAGCCGTCGGCCGTGACGACCCCGCGCCAGGGGCGCTCACGGTCGGGCGCGAAGCCATAACGGAAGCCCGGCTCGACCAGTTGGAGAAAGGCCGAATCCGGCGCCGTTTCGCCGCTCCCGCGACCCGTTTCGGCGAGGGACGGATCGATCTGCGCCGCATAGTCATGCCCCCGCATCCACGCGGGAGCTTTGAGGCCGCACAGCCCCATGGTTGTCGCGGCGATGTCGACGTGGTTGATGACCGTGTCGACCGGGCGCCGGCGCGCCGGGCCGCAGGGACGCCCGCCCCGGCTGACGATGAAAGGCACGCGGATCGATTCCTCGTACGGATAACACTTGAGGCAAAGACCATGGGATCCGTGCATGTCGCCGTGATCGGAAAAGAAAACGATATAGGTGTCTTCCAGCAGACCCGTCTGTTCGAGCGTCTCGACGATCCGGCCGACGTTCCAATCCAGGTTTTCGATCATTGCGTAATAGCGCGCCAGGTCACGGCGCGCCTCGCGCGTGATCCGCTCGACTGGAGGCACGTTGGGCCGCAACCGGATCGTTTCGGGCCGGTGACGGGCTTCCCACTGTTCGGGCGCCTGGTAGGGCGAATGCGGCGGCTGAACCGACACCACCGTGAAAAAGGGAGTCTCGTCGCCGGCCGTTCGCCGCCGCGCCAGGTCTTTCAGATCTTCAGTGACGAGATCCGTGGTCGCGTCGGTTTCGTAGGAATTCAATTTGAAGCGTTCGATTTCGCGGCCCCGATCATCGTGGCCGTGCAGCCAGACGTTCCACTGGGCGTTGTTGTTCTCGTAACCGAGCCACAGGTTGAACCCGCCCCGTCGCGCCGGCGGGATGGCCTGCTTTTCGCTGACGGCGTCCGCAACGCCCTCCACGTGGCCGTTGACATGCCACTTGCCGTAATAGGCGGTCCGATAACCGGCCTCGCCCAACGCCGTCGCGATGGTCGGCGCGCCCTCGGGCAGCGGCCAGTCGTGGCCGGGGATGCACTCGTGCGGATAACGACTCGTTAGCATCGAGCCCCGAAACGGCGAACACAACGGCGAGCCGGCCACGGCCGTCATGCCCACGCTGCCGGCCAGGCGATCGATCGCCGGCGTTGCCACCTGGTCTTCTCCCAG
>JAMCWS010000226.1 GCA_023480605.1 bacterium | reverse complement strand
CCGGCGGAAATCGCGTACATGCCTTTATTCAGGCCGCTTCGAAGACTTCTGGGAGGACACCGGTTTATGAAAACCCACTTTTATGTCGTGCACCCACGGCCGGACGGCGCAGGGCATGTACGCGATTTCCGCCGGTTTGCCGTGATGCGGTCGCCAAATCCCAACGTAGAATCACACCGTTCATGATTCGGCCACGATGCGCGATTCATTGCGGTGATTCAGGCGATATGGGCGTATTTTTTTGCTTCTTGGATACCGGCGATACCGGCTTGGCCGGATGGGGATATGACCTGTGAGGCACGATGAACGGATCGATCCGCCGCAAGGCGAAACGTTTCGCGACTGCGCCGCCGGACGCGCCATCGCCCACAACTTCAGTGTCCATAACCTATTGGATTGGGGGCGGTAAAGAGCGAGACGTTCGTCATGCCATCCATGTCCGAGATATTGATCAGGTGATGGATCAGATGGAGCGTTTTGTGCGTCATCCATGTATCAGGATCCAGCCGCGACTCCATTTCGTGCGACATCGCCAGGCAGCCCATCATTACGGCGCGGCCCGTCATGTGCGTCAGCCGTTTGCCCTGCGTGTCGAACGCGGCGTCCTCCTGCGACAGGTATATGAGCGACAACGGCCCGTAGCCGCGCGTCTGCGAAACCATGTAGTAGAGTTGGCCATCGTTTCCGGGCATCGTCATCACCGAACCGCGGCGCCAGTATGCAACCAGGGAAAGCGGCCACCAGTTGGTCGCCTCCAACGTAGCCATGTGGCAGTTTCCGCCGGACTCCCGGATTCGATCCGCCTCCTTTTGATAACGCACGATTGCTTGCGCGTCCAGGTCATGCGTCAAATCGACCGGGCGATAAGCCGGGATCCCGGGCGCCGAGGTTGCGCAACCAGCCAGGATCATTATGCCTAACGCCGTCATCAGCCGTGCCGGAATCTTCATGGAACGTCTCGCTTTGCCGAAAGGGATGCCGCCAGCGCTGGTTACCGGTCTCCGTGTATATCATCGATCAGCTTATTCAACCGGCGCCGGAAATAGCGGTAGTTTTCAAATGGCATGTAGGAACGAACGCGATCGTCGAGGTGGGGGATGTAGCCCCCCTGTTCGAGCAGCGGCCGCGCGACGCGGCGCAGCATTTCGTCGATGGCCGCCGGGCCGCGCATGACTGTCTGCCAATCCAGCCCGCCCAGCAGGCCCAGTTGCCGGCCATACTCGCGCCGTAAACCCGGATAGTCGATGCCGCTGGCGGCCGTCTGGGTGAGGATCATGCCGTTGACGCCGGCGTCGAGCCATAGCGGAATCAACGGCCCGACCCGGCCCGTGGTCCAGACGACGCGGGTGGCGACGCCGTGGCGCTCCAGGCAAGCCACCACGCGGCGCAACGCCGGCAGGGCAAAGCGGGCGTACATCGCCGGCGGGATGACCAGCGCCCGGTTGGAGGCGATCACCTCGTAGAGCACGGCGTAGTCCACATCCACTTCACCCAGGACCCGGTCCAGCAGCGCCACGAGAAAGTCGGCGTAATGGGCCACCATCGCCTCGATCCGCTCGGGATTTTCGTGCATCAGCATGACGGCCCTGGAAAACGAGGACCAGTCGCCGATGCCGATCACCTGCAACAGGCCTTCGTCCCAGGGCGATGCGCGCAGGGCGAAGGCGCGCCCGCGCCAGCGCTCCAGACGGTCGCTCCAGTCGCCCGGCAAGCGGACGGGGTCGGCCGGATCATAGCCGCGGCGAAACGGCTCCATTGCGGCCGGACTGTCGGCCACGATCCTCCTGCCAATGCAGGACCAGTTCACGGGAAGATTTTCGCGGGGGTCGAGACCAAAGAAGTCGTCGACGGACGCCCCATCCAGCAATCCGCGGCTTCTCCATGAGCGCAGGACGTCCTCGGCGAAATCACTTTCGAACCGCGGCGGCCGGTGTCCGTTCGCAAAGGCTGGTGTTTTACACATCAGGTCACGGGAGATCACGGACGTGTCCTTTCGGCGTTTCGCGCCGGATGGGGCGAATTGCGCGTCTCTTGCGCGCGGTGCGGGAGTGGAACGAGACCCGTCGCCCGGGCTTGTCACGCCGGGCCTCGTTCAAACGTCCGCTCAATGTTTCCCGCTGCAATCGCACGAGGAATGATCCTGGACGCCGTGATCTTTGCCGCCGGCAGCCGGATCCGAGCCATGGCCTTCATGTTGATGCGTCGCGGCTTCGTTCGCTGCTGGCAGAGGCCGCGCGTCCGCCTTTTCCGCCTTGCGGGCCTTGGCGGCGGCATCAAGTTTGGCCAGGTATTTATCCGGGTGAGCCTTGAACTCTTTGACGTGCATCGAGCAGCACAGGCGCACAAGGTGATTGCGGTAGAGCAGGTTGACGGGCTCGCCCATGGATCCCAGTTTGTCACCCGATACGACGCACGTGGCCAGGGGATAACTTGGAAGCTGGGCCTTGATCATGACCTCGTCCAGCTTTTTCAGACTGGCCGGCAGGTTCTTCTCGAACATCGCCGGGCAATCCACACAACAGAAACGGACTTCTCGGCCATTATACTTCCTGACCACAGGGTTATCCATCGAACCGAGCTTCTCACCCGTAACCGGGCATATGACGAGCGGGTAGAAAGCCGCCCCTCCCTCGGCGGGAGGCGTATCGGTCTCGGGGCGCTCGCGCGTGACGGCCTTCGCCGGCGTTTCATTCACGCCGTCGGAGGCCGGCCCGGCTGCCGCCTTGGCGCGGGGCGCATCGTCCGGCGCGGGAGCCCCGGCGCCCGAGTCGGCCCCGGACCCTTGCTCGCTTGCGTAAACCACCGTGACCGGGCTATTGGCAACCCGCATTCTCGACCAGCCGATGGGCCTCTCGCCGGGCTGCCGGGCCGAAATTCCCGTTGCGCCAAACCATGCCACGACTCCCATCGCGAGGCCGAACAATAACACTCTATTTGCCTGGTTGCGTTTCATGGGCTTGATCCTTCCAAGGGCGTTCCTATCGAATCGGAAATCCGTCGCCGTTCCGACCTGACGGCCAAGGATGCAAGAATCGTGGGTTTTTACATTCAGATCGCGACACTTAACGTGAATAACTGATATGGCTCGTCTTGCGCGTCAAAAGAGGCAGCCGGATTCGCTAAACAGATGGCGCGGTTTGTTTCGTTTGAATCAAACGGGTGTGGCTTTTCGCACAATCGGCGGCCGCGCCGGCCGAGGTGGGGGTCGCTCCGTTCCGGAAGGGTTCGCCCCGCTCATCCTTCCTTCACTCCGCTCCCCACCCCAAAACCACCTTCCAGATCATCCTAGGAGAAATGGGACACTTCTACTTTTTTGGTTGCCGCTTC
>JAMCWS010000308.1 GCA_023480605.1 bacterium | reverse complement strand
ACTCGGGCACCGAGGGCGGCATGGCGGCCGTGCGCCTGGCGCGCGGGGCCACCGGCCGGCCGAAAATCGTTAAAATGGCCGGCTGCTACCACGGCCACGCCGATCCCCTGCTGGCCAAGGCCGGCTCGGGCGTGGCGACCTTCGGCCTGCCCGACAGCCCCGGCGTGCCCCCCGCCACCGCCGCCGACACCCTGACGGTGCCTTACAACGACCTGGCGGCCGCCGCGGAGGTGCTGGCGCGCGAGGAGGGCCGGGTGGCCGCCGTGCTGGTCGAACCAGTGGCGGGCAACATGGGCCTGGTGCCGCCGGGCGAGGGTTACCTCGAAGGCCTGCGCGAGTTGACCCGCCGTCGCGGCGTGCTGCTCATCTTCGACGAAGTGATGACCGGCTTCCGGGTGGCCTACGGCGGCGCCCAGGCACGCTTCGGCGTGACGCCCGACCTGACCATCCTGGGCAAAGTCATCGGCGGGGGATTGCCGGTGGCGGCTTACGGCGGACGCCGCGACCTGATGGAACAGATCGCCCCGGTCGGGCCGATCTACCAGGCCGGCACCCTATCGGGCAATCCGCTGGCGATGACGGCCGGCATCGCGACTCTGAAGCTTCTGCGCGATGGCGATGTTTACGATAGGCTGGAAAAGAGTTCGGCCCGCCTGGTCGATGGGATTGGCGCGGCGGCGCGGGAGGCCGGCGTGCCCGTGTGCCAGACGCGCGTGGGCTCGATGATGGGCCTCTTCTTTCAGGAAGGCCCGGTCACCGATTACGCCGGTGCGCGCCGTTCCGACACGGCCCGTTTCGCCCGCTGGTTCCACGGCATGCTGGCTGAGGGGATCTACCTGGCGCCATCGCAATTCGAGGCGGGTTTCGTCAGCGCGGCGCACACCGAGGCCGATATCGACGCCACGATCGCCGCGGCCGCGCGGGTGATGAAACGACTGGCGGGGGTTTGACCACGAAAAGGACGGGTGTTCGTTCGTTATCGTTATCGTAATCGTAATCGATTACGAACTGAATCAAGTGGCTTTCCGATTTTGCGATGCTGCGCGACGCGATGATCATTGATCGGTTTTTGGATACAGAAAAATAAATCGATAACGATTGCGATAACGATTACGAAAACGAAAACAGGTTAGGGGGATTCGGATGCCGATCGGTTACTGCTGCCTGGTTTTGCACGCGCACCTGCCGTTCGTCCGCCACCCCGAGTACGCAGACTGCCTGGAGGAGCATTGGCTTTACGAGGCGCTGACCGAAACCTATCTGCCCCTGCTCGAAGTCATGGAAGGCTGGCGGCGCGATAATGTCGATTTCCGCCTGACGATTTCGCTTTCGCCTTCGCTGGTGACGATGCTGAGCGACGGATTACTCCAGGAGCGTTACGCCCGCCACATCGCGCGACTGATCGAACTGGCTGAAAAGGAAGTCGTTCGCACGCGCCTGACGCCCGAATTGCAGTCTCTGGCCCGCCATTATCTCGAACGCTTCACCGCCTGCCGTACGGCCTACGAGGAGCGCTACCAACGCAATCTGGTCGCGGCGTTTCGCTCGTTTCTCGATTCGGGCAACCTGGAAATCATGACGTGCCCGGCCACCCACGGCTTCCTGCCCCTGCTCCAGCATCAGCCGACAACGGTGCGGGCGCAGGTGCGGACGGCGGTGGATTTCCATATCGAACAATTCGGCGCCCCGCCGCCAGGCATCTGGAACAGCGAATGCGGCTACTATCCCGGCCTGGACCGGATCCTGGCCGAGGCCGGGCTCCGTTACTTCTTCGTTGATGCCCATGGCCTGCTTTTCGCCAGCGAGCGGCCCAAGTACGGCGTCTTCGCGCCCGTATTTTGCCCGGGGGGAGTCGCCGCCTTCGGACGCGACCTTTGGTCGTCGCATGCCGTCTGGAGCACCGAGTCGGGCTACCCCGGCGACCCGGCCTACCGCGAGTTTTACCGCGACATCGGCTTCGATCTGGAATTCGATTATATCGCTCCTTACATTCACGAGAGCGGCCTGCGGATCGCCACCGGCATGAAATATCACCGCATCACGGGCAAGGTGGCCCTGGGCGAGAAGGCCATTTACGATCTGAACGAGGCCGGCCGGCGCGTCGAGGAGCACGCGTCCGACTTCGTCGCCAAGCGCGAACTGCAACTGCGCCACCTGGCCAGCCTGATGGACCGCCCGCCGCTGGTCACCTCGCCCTACGACGCCGAATTGTTCGGCCACTGGTGGTACGAGGGCACGGGCTTCGTCGACCGGGTGATGCGCCGCCTCTGCGCCGCCCCCGACGTCATCGAGCCAGTGACCCCAAGCCAATACCTGACGATGTATCCGGTCAACCAGGTCGTGCAGCCGAATTACAGTTCCTGGGGCAGCGGCGGACACGCCGAGGTCTGGCTCGACGAAAGCAACCAGTGGATCTACCCCAACCTGCACGCAGCGGCCGACCGGATGATCGCCATGGCGCGCCGCTACCAGCGGGTGGCCCAGGGTAAACTGCGCCGGGCGCTCAACCAGATGGCCCGCGAACTGCTCCTGGCTCAGAGTTCGGACTGGGCGTTCATCATGAAGCGGGGCACGGTGGTCGACTACGCCGTGCGCCGCACCAACGAGCACCTTCAGAATTTCGACACGCTTTATCACCAAATTTTTTCGCTCAATATCGACGACCAGTTTCTCGCGCGCCTGGAAGAGCGCCACCGGATTTTCCCCAACCTGCAATTCGAATTATACGCCGAAGAACCGCACGCCTGAGCGACAAGCGATTGAGCCGGTTGGACGGGACCGCGGAACGGTAGAGAAGTTGCCGCATCGCGTCCAAACGACCAATGCGGATATGCCCCATGCCGTTGCGGCTGTGGAATCCTTATCGATTTTTTCCGCTTTATACCCCAAGATCGTCTCCGTTCGCCGCCGATCCCAGACGATGAATCCGATACGGCGAACGGCACGACCGAAATATTAACGCGAGGTGGGAACATGACTAGACTAGTGTTGCGCGGCCTGAGCCGGGGACGCATTCTGGCGGTGGCGATCGGGCTGGCTGGCCTGGCGCTCATGGCCGCCGAAGGCGTCGGCACCGGCGCCGTCGGCGTGATCGACGCCGACTTGATCAGCAAGCAATCGACCTATGTCCAGCAGGAACTGGCCAAGGCATCAGCCGACGCCCAGTCGCTGCAGGACCAGCTTAAGGCGCGCCAAGCGGAATACGAGAAGGCCGTCACCCAGTATAACAGTCAGCAATCGGCGGCGACGGCCCAGGTCAACGATCAACGCAAGGCCGATATCGAACGGATCGAAAAAGAAGTCGGCGACCTGCAACAGAAATTCAACGCGGCCCTGGCCGAAGCGCAGAACAACCGCCTCGGTCCGATCCGCGAACGCATCAAGGGCGTCGTGGCCGACGTCGCGCGCGAACGCGGCATCCAAGTCGTGCTGGCCAGCCAAGGCGTCGTCTACATGACCCCTGCGGCCGACCTGAGCGCCGAGGTGATCCGCCGCCTCGATGCCGGCCCGGCGGCTCCATGACGTCCGCCGACGCGGCCGTCCTGTCACAGGCACGTGACAATCGGCCGTTGGCATGATATAAATAATTGAACGCTTTGACGTTTGATGATCTGAATTCATGAGCGTTCAAAATTTTTAAAAGGGGTGGCGGTTAGTCATGTCGGACTTTAAAACCCCGGTCCAATGTCAACTGAGCGATTGCGTTCATTATCTGGCCGGCGCAGACCACGTCGTTTACTGTCTGCACAAAGAAAAGGGATTTTACATGAAATCCCGATCGTGCCCGCTATATCGGCTGGACTTCAAAAAAAAGGGCGGTTCGCCGAAAGACTATCTGAAAATCTTCAATAAAAAATATTGACTCCGTCCGCCGGGCCGCCCGGTGGTCGCCCGCGGTGTCGGCGTCCGCTTTTCATTTGCTTGTTTCGCCTTTATCCCATCACCCGACGGAACCGTCGCCTCGCCATGGGGCGCGGGCCGATGGTTTTTACTATCCCAATTCCGCCCGGCCCCGGGTAAATTGATCATGAGCCGGCGCACGGCCAATGCCCCCGGCGCAAGTCGGCACGCGCGGCATCATTATCTCCAACGGGAGAAACCCCAGATGCCGACGTTTCACGACCGGCGGCCCTCGCCGTCATTCATCCTTCTCCTCCTCGCTTTGCTCGCCGCCGCTGGTTGCGGCAGTTCCGAGCCGGCAACCATCCTGAACGGCCTCCCCCCCGGCACCTACGCGTGGTTTCGGACCACCAAGGGCCAGTTCGTGGCCCGGCTCGAAGTCGAGAAAGCGCCGCTCACGACGGCCAATTTTATCGGCCTGGCGGCCGGCCTGAAACCCTTCATCGATCCCGACACCGGCCGCGAGGTCTTGCGCCCGTTTTATGACGGACTGCTCTTCCACCGGGCCGTCAATGGCTTCATGATCCAGGGGGGCGACCCCCTGGGCACCGGCGTTGGCGGGCCGGGTTACCGGTTCGGCGACGAATTCGGCCCGGGCCTCAGCCACAACAAGGCCGGCATCCTCTCGATGGCCAACGCCGGCCCCAACACGAACGGCAGCCAGTTCTTCATCACGATCGCGGCCCGGCCCGATCTGGATGCCTCCCACTCGGTCTTCGGCGCAGTCGTGCGCGGCCTCGATGTGGTCGAAAACATCAGTCGCGAACCCGTGGGCGCGCAGCACCGCCCTTATGAAGACATGGTGATGAAGAAAGTGCGCATCTATCAGGTGGGCGGCGACGGCCGCCCCACGATGATCGACGCCGCGCACCCGCCCAAGGGAATCCAAATCGAGACCGTCTACACGCCGCTCGCGCCGTCCGGTGGCGAGGGCGCCCTGCTGGCGGGGCTATCGCCGGGCACATACGCCCTCTTCGACACGTCGCTGGGCGCCTTCGTGGCGCATCTTTACACGGAGCAGGCGCCCCGCGCCACGGCCAGCTTCATTGCCCTGGCCGAAGGCGCGCGCGATTTCACCGACCACGCCACCGGCAAGCCCGTCCGCCGACCTTATTACGACGGCACCATCTTCTACGAAGTCGACGACCTCGCCATCGGGGGGGGCGACCCGACCGGCACCGGCAAAGGCGGCCCTGGGTATGCGATTAAGGATGAATTCAATCCCGATTTGCATCACATTAAGAAAGGCATCTTATCGATGCTGACGAACGGCCCCGACACCGGAGGCGGGCGGTTCATCATCACGATGCGGCCGAAACTGGATTTCGATCGCGTTTATCCGATCTTCGGCGAGGTGGTGCGGGGCCTGGACGTGCTCGACGCCATCGCCCGCGTGCCCCGCTGGACAGCCAAGGGCCGGGTAAACCGGCCCATGAAGGACGTCGTGGCGCAGCGAGTCCGAATCGTCCGGATCGGAGACGGCGGGACGGGTCAGCCGGCAACCGCGCCGGCCGACGCCGCGACCACATCCACCACGGCGGCGGCCGCCCAGACGACGGTCGTCGCCCAACCCTGAGTCAAGGAGCCTTACATGAGCGAACAACTCCAGCCGGGAACCTACGCCCGGTTCACGACCAACCACGGCGTCTTCGTGGCGCGTTTGTTCACCGACAAAACACCCAACACGACGGCCAACTTCATCGGGCTGGCCGAGGGCACCAAGCCCTTCACCGACCCGGCCACCGGCAAGCAGGCCAAACGCCTCTATTACGACGGCGTGGTCTTTCACCGCGTGATCGACGGATTCATGATTCAGGGCGGCGACCCCACCGGCACGGGACGCGGCGGCCCCGGTTACCGTTTGGCCGACGAGTTCCACCCGGATCTGCGTCACGACCGGCCCGGCATCCTGTCGATGGCCAACGCCGGTCCCAACACTAACGGCAGCCAGTTCTTCATCACCGTCGGCCCGACGCCCCACCTCAACAACCGGCATTCGGTTTTCGGCGAAATCGTCGCGGGCCTCGACGTGGTGCTGGCCATCTCGCGTCTGCCCACCGACCGCCAGGACCGCCCCACCGATCCGGTCGTCATGCAATCCGTGCGCATCGAGCGCGTCGAGGCCTGATCCGTGAGCGAGCCGCGGCCAATGCCTTCCGATCCGCCGGCGCCCGTGGCGCACCCGCTACGCCCCGCCGCGTCCGGCGCCGTACGCCCCTGGAGGCCCGGCATCGCTCCGCTTTACCGGGCCACCGCCGCGTGCATCCGGCTGCTGGCCCGGCTGTGGCTCCGGTTCGAAGTGGTTCACAGCGAGCGGATTCCGGCGGAGGGACCGGTGCTGGTGACGCCGACGCACACCAGTTTTCTGGATCCGCCGTTGTTGGGCTCGCACCTGGAGCGCGAGGCGCATTTCATGGCGCGCGAAGGCATCCTGAAGGCGCCCCTGCTGGGCGCCTTCTGCGCCGCCCTCAACGCCCACGCAATCCGGCGCGGCGCGTCGGACCGCGAGGCCATCCGTACCTGCCGCGAGGTGCTCAGGGCGGGCTGGCCGTTGATATTCTTTCCCGAGGGCACGCGCTCTCCCGACGGGCGGCTGGGCCGCGTCCAGGGAGGGTGGGTGATGGTGCTCGAGGCGTTGCCCGGGGTGCCCTACCTGCCCGTGGTGATCCAGGATACCTGGCGCGCCTTGCCCAAGGGAAAGTTTTTCCCGCGGCCGCGCAAGGTGCGGATGATCGTCGGCGAACCGGCCCACCTGCCGCCGCGCGAAGCGCACGAGAATGCCCGCGCCTACAACGAGCGCTGCTGCGCCACGCTCGAGGCCCAATGGCGCGCCCTGGGGGCACGATAGGTGAATGGAGAAGGCGATGATTACTAAAATCGAAGCTCTGCATTATCGTTGTCTGAAATACATATCGCAAGAATTGCGTCCGTTTCAGGTGTTGATCGGACCAAACGCAAGCGGCAAGACGACTTTCCTGGACGTGGTTGGTTTTATCGGTAGTTTCGTATCTTCCGGAGTCGACAGCGCCGTAAATGAACGAACGAATAATTTGCGAGACCTGGTATGGGGAAGAGAAAGATCTTCTTTTGAATTGGCAATCGAAGTATCCATCCCGGCGGAAAAAGCCGCACTTCTTAACAATAAATATGAGACCGCGAGATATGAGGTTGGCATTGGTGATGGTATCGACGGGGATATACGCATTCAGCACGAAACACTCTTACTAGTAAGTCGACCATCGAAAAGGCCTTTGGAGCAAAGAGACCTGTTTCCCCAAGACACCTTACCGCCGGAGACGCTCTTCACAAAAAATAGGCGTGGCGAGGTGATAAAAACCGTTATCTCTAAGACGACCGATGGAAACGACAACTTCTACGCTGAGACCCGCGGTTGGAAACCAGTCTTTAAATTCGGTCCGAAAAAGTCGGCATTGGCTAATCTGCCCAGTGACGAATCGAAGTTTCCGATTTCGGTGTGGTTTCGAGAGTATATGACGGCTGGTATACGGCAAATCATGCTGAATAGCATGCTTTTGCGCAAAGCGAGTCCGCCTGGGCATAGAATGTCTTACGAGCCCGATGGCGCGAACCTGCCCTGGATTGTCGAAAGACTGAAAAATAATCCTCAACTGTATAGCGACTGGATTCGACATCTGCAAACGGCATTGAGTGATTTGGAGGAAATAAGAACGATCGAACGTCCAGACGATAAACATCGGTACCTAATGCTACGTTACAGGAACGGTATAGATGTTCCTTCTTGGACGACTTCCGATGGGACGCTCCGTCTGCTGGCACTTACAATACTCGCATATCTGAATGATTTCGCTGGATCATACCTGATCGAGGAACCGGAAAATGGGATCCATCCGAAGGCGGTTGAGACCCTGTGTCACTCGTTGAAATCATTATATCAGGGTCAGATTTTAGTTGCCTCCCACTCGCCCATTATCATCAGCACGGTTGATCCAAAGATGGTATTGTGCTTTGCAAAAACCTCGGATGGAGCGACGGATATCGTATCCGGGGATCTTCATCCGGAATTGAAAAAATGGAACGGTGAAACGAATCTGGGTATCCTGTTCGCAGGTGGCATATTAGGATGAATGAGATCAAGAAGGATCTTGTGGTATTAGTGGCCGATCAAGACGCGGAATTCGCTGTTCGGGCTTTGCTGACACGACTCTTAGCGTTGCGAATCCGCGATATCGAGTTCAAAATTGTCACTCACCCATACCACGACGGTTCATGCCGTAAAGATGCCGCCGAGTATATGAGGCCATATCTGGATTCGTATGAGCATTTGTTAGTGTTGTTTGACCGACACGGCAGCGGTCGCGATCAGGATGCAAGAGAGGATATCGAGCGCGATGTTGAGAATGATCTTAAAAAAAAGGTGGGATAATCGTTGCGCTGTCATCGTTTTCGATCCGGAACTCGAAATATGGATTTGGAGCGATTCCTCGGTCGTCGACAAGGCAATGGGCTGGGGGCAGACGATCGGCGAACTCCGCGATTGGCTTGTCAAAAATCACCACATCGATCATGCATCCGCCAAGCCCCGCGATCCTAAAGCCGCTTTTCTCGCAGCACTTCGGGTCAAAAACAAGCATCAGTCGGCATCTATCTATTACGATATTGCAAACGGGGTGAGTCTTCGTAAATGTCAAGATGCTTCTTTTAACAAGTTCAAAATCATCATGACTGATTGGTTTGGTTTATGACATCAACCGATCATACGAACACTGCGTCACCTTCCCTCCCCCTCCCCCGCCGCAAGACGCGCGAGGTCGGGATTGGGCCGCTGGTGATCGGCGGAGGGCAGCCCATCCGCATCCAGTCGATGACGGCCACCGACACGGCCGACGCCGAGGCGACCGTCGCCCAGGTGAACGCCCTGGCCGAAGCCGGCTGCGAAATCGTCCGCCTGACGGTCGACACGCCCAAAGCCGCGCGCGCGCTGCCCGAGATCCGGCGCCGCACGGCCGTGCCCCTTGTGGCCGACATCCACTTCAATCACCGCCTCGCCCTCGAAGCCGCGCCCTTCGTCGACAAGATCCGCATCAACCCGGGCAACATCGGCGCGCAGACCCACGTGGCGGCCGTCGTGGCGCGCGCCGACGAGTTCGGTCTGCCCATCCGCATCGGCGTCAATCAAGGCTCGCTCGAACGCGACATCGCGGTGAGGTGGGGAGCGCACGAGGCCGAGGGAATGCTGCTGCCGCCCGAGGCCGGCTACCCCGCCGAGGCGCTCGTGGAATCGGCGCTGCGCAACGTCGGGATCCTCGAGGGCCACGGCTTCACGCGCACGCTCATCTCGGTCAAGTCGTCCAGCGTGCCCGTCATGGTGCGCGCCTACCGGCTCCTGGCCGACCAATGCGATTACCCGCTGCACCTGGGGGTCACCGAAGCCGGCACGAAGGACAACAGCAACATCAAGAGTTCGATCGGGATCGGCGCGCTATTGCTCGACGGGATCGGCGACACGTTGCGCGTCTCGATCGCCGCGCGCGAAACGGCCCAAAAAATCGAGGAGGTTCGCACGGGATTCAAAATCCTCCAGGCCCTGGGGCTGCGCCGTTTCGGCGTCGAGGTCATCAGTTGCCCCACCTGCGGGCGCGAGGACCAGGGATTCGACACCACGCGCATCGCCCTGGAGATCGAACGCGCCAACGCCCACCGCAGCCGACCCGTCAAGGTGGCCGTGATGGGCTGCTACGTCAACGGCCCCGGCGAGGCGGCCGACGCCGACCTGGGGATCGTGGCGAGTGGCCGCGCGGCGAAGATCTTCCGCCGGGGCCACCTGATCGAATCCCAGGTGCCCTTCGACGCGGTCGTCTCCCGCATCAACCAGCTCATCGACGAACTGGAACGAGAAAAGTAAGAGAACGGCCTACCGGCGAATCTCCGCCGAATACCTTGAAGCGTATATCATCTCGTAAAAAAAGGCTTTGCCGGGCGTGTTGGCTGGTGAGAGAAAGTTGTGGCATATTCCCACGAAAAGGTCCATGAATGAAGGTTGAAATCAATGATCCAGCGGCAAAAGCGGAAAGAACCGACAGGGACGCGTAAAACGGAGGCCATGCTTGGCGTCATGAGAAATTCCGGTCATAAAAGTCAAAATATCCATTGATCCCCGCGGACGGCGAACGGAGTCGGGGAGAAAGGTTCATTCCCATGAGGTCGTTTGGAAAATCAACGACGGCGCTGGTGCTGCTGCTTGCCGCATTGGCCATTGGCAGTTGCATCCCCGACCGGGTGAGTTGGAGTCCGGATGGCCGTCATGTCGCCTTCATCCATCCGGGCGACTTTCATCTCTGGTTGTGGGACACCCGTAACGAAAAGCCGCGGAGCCTCGTCACGCAAAAGATATACCTATGCCGGTTTGCGGCCGATGGTCGACTGTTTTACTCTCCCGACGTCGGCGGCAAGGGAGAAATCCATGCCTTGCAGTCGGCCGATTGGTCTGCAACCGCGGCTCCCGCCGACACGCGCCTGGCCGATGACATCACCGGATTTTATGACCTCTCGCCGGATGGCCGATATTTATACTACGCCGCCAAGAATGACGGCCGTTACGATTTTTACGAGATAAACCTGGCAACGGACGGACGCCGGCGGCTGTTGACCGACGCCACGGAACCTATCTACCTGCGGATCTCCCCCGACCGCACCCGACTGGCCTACAGCACCGGCGACAGTCTGCGCCTGTTCGACCTCGATGCGGGCACGACGCGCAGCCTTGTTACCGGGATGGACACGCAGGACGGCCGCGGCATCAGTTGGCCGATCTGGATCGCCAGCCGGCGCCTGGCATACAACCTCCTCACGCAGAAACCGGACCTTAACAAGGCCAGCGCCGAACTCATCGAATACGACCTCGATGGCGCGACGACCAAGACCCTTTGCCGCGGACTCACGGGATTGGAACCGGCCTCGCTGTCGCCCGACGGCCGGCGGTTGCTGCTCGGTATCGTTGATGAGAATCAGACGTATCCGGTCACTCAACTCGCCACCCTGGAGATCGCCTCGGGCGCCGTCCGATTTCTGACCGCCGAGCCTTTTGGCGCCGGCGGAGGACGCTGGGATCCCGCCGGTCGCCGCATCGCTTTTGACACGCCGTTGACCCTCGATGAAACCATGCCCAGCCTGGTGCGCATCCTTGACCCTGAGACCCACCGGACAACGATCCTGTGGACGAACGAGCCGGAACGGCTGTTTGCGACGGCCGACGCCCAGGCACAGGCGGGCAAGACGTCCCAAGCCGTCAAGTCATTCGATGGCCTGCTCAAACGCTACCCCGAAGCGCCGGTGAGCGACTTCGCCGTTTACGAACGCACCCGCCTGGCACTTGAAAAGGGATTGATCAAAGTCAGCGAGGTTTCCGCCGCGCTCGATCGCGTGCATAATCCGGAACTGCGCGAGATGGCACGCAAGCGCCTGCAAACGATGCCGTGAGCCTGCCTCCCCGGCGCGGCAGGGCCGTAACGGATTCGCCAACCCGGGGTTCGCCAGGACTTTGCGCCGACGCGCGCCACCATGCCCGCGCCGGCGGCGCTTAACGCAGCGGAGTGGGCGAGGGCGGGGTCATGTTTGGTAATACCATTCGATGTTTTTCACCGGATCGGTGGCGTCGGCCGTTACATCGCAATTAGCGTTACGATCCGCCGAATACCCGGGCAGGACCAACAGGTTCCGACAGGATCGCATAAAATGAACGGGAACGATGGCGTAATAGGAAATCCGGGATTCACACTGACGGAGGGTAAAATGTCGATACCGACTCGAGTTTTCGGACACGCTTTCATGCGTCATATCACTGTTTATTCCTTCATTGCCGCTTGCGCGACCATCAGGCTGTGCCCGGCGGAAACCGTCGTCGCGCCGGCGCCGCAAGGCGAGGCGTTGTGCCGAAGCTACACGTTGAAAGTCGGCGGCAAGGACGTTCCCGTTTACGCCTGCCGTGTCTCGGCCGTGCCCTTTAACCAAGTCTGGCCCGGCTATCAACGGCCGCTCGATCAGACCGAGTTGGCGGGCTTTGCCTACTGGGACATGAGCGGAGGACCGGTCCGGATCGAGATCCAATCGAAGGTGGCCGTGCAAACCGTGGCGGTTCGGCCAGGAAACCTGAAGATCATACCCACCGTACAGGGCGACCGGATCGCGTTCGACCTGGACCGTCCGCGGCAGGTGGTCGTCGAGGTGAACGGTCCGCACAATGCGCTGCATCTCTTCGGAAATCCGCCGGAGACAAACGCGCCGGCGAAGGAAGCTCCGGGCGTGCTCTATTATGGACCTGGCGTCCACCACACCGGGAAGATCACCTTGCAGAGCGACCAGACGCTTTACCTCGCGCCGGGCGCCGTGGTCTACGGTTGTGTCAACGCCACCGGTGCGAAGAACATCCGCATCACGGGCCGGGGGATCCTGGACATGTCGCCGTTCGCGCGCGGCCAGGTCGGCAACCACGCCCTGGACTTCAGAAACTGCTCCGGCATCGTAATCGACGGAATTATCATGCGCGATCCGAACGCCTGGTGCTGCGCGCTCTATGGATGCCGCGACGCGGTCATCAATAATGTGAAACTCGTGGGCCTCTGGCGTTACAACAGCGACGGCATCGACATCTGCAACAGTCAGGACGTAAAAGTGAGCGATTGTTTCGTGCGCTCCTTCGACGATTCGCTGGTGATCAAGGGGAACGTATTTCCGAACCTGCCTGTGCGGAACATCCGTTTCAGCCGATGCACCCTTTGGTGCGACTGGGGCGTTGCGATGAAGATCGGCACGGAAACCTTCGCGTCCGAGATCGCCGGTGTGTTCTTCGAAGACTGCGACATCATCTATGCGACACACGTTGCACTGGGCATTACACCCCGCGACCGCGCCCCGATCCACGATATCCGATTCGAGAACATCCGCGTGGAGATGGATGAGCGCTATATGAAGCCACGGTTGCAGCAGCGCAAGGGCGAACTATACGACGAACAGCCGGGCAACTATCTGCCGCAGTTGATGACGATCACGATCACGGAGCGAAAACCCAAAGCCCCCGTCGGGCCTGTCGCTAAGGTGTTTTACAAGAACGTTGCCGTGACGGCGCCTCGCATGCCCGACTCGCGCTTTTACGGCTTCGATTCCGAACACGGCGTGACGGACGTGAGCATCGAGGGGATCAGCCTGAACGGCAGGCCGGTGGCCAACGCCGCCGAGGCTAAGCTGTCCATAGGGAGGCATGTCAGCGGGGTGGAGGTCAAAAATTTTACGGATACGGCAAGGTGATGGTGTTCAATCGGGCGCATCCTGGCGTTGTTCGAATTTTTTTCCGCACCCGCAGCGGTACGGCACGTAACCCTCCCGGCCAGAATGCTCCGGTCGGGTGGTCCGAAAATATGCCGGAATGTGTCCGAGAACAAGGCCGGAATCAAGCCGAATGTGGACGGAATCAAGAGTTTATGAAATCGCGCGTATCTCATAAAACCCTTGATTTTATTGGCTGAAACGTGGCTGGGGGTGGAGGATTCGAACCTCCGAATGCCGGAACCAAAATCCGGTGCCTTACCACTTGGCGAACCCCCAGCAACCTTCCACTATTACCCGATCGCCCCCGATCCTGTCAATGACGAGACGCCCAGCGGAGCCGAAGCACGCGCACCGGATGGGAATATAAGCCCGATTTCGCGACCGCCGCCCGCCGCCCGCGGTCGGCGCTTGCCCCCGCGGATCGCGACGGATAGTATGCATTCATTCCACCGGGAGGATATGATCGTGCGCCAATCATCAAATCGCGTCAGGCTGCGGACCGGACTGTGCCTGGCCATATGGATCCTGTGGCCGCCAGGGCTCCTACGGGCCGCCGACACGATAGATGCACCCGTCCCGGGCGCGCGCCGTGAAGGAACGGCGACGCAGCCCGTCCGCGCGGGCGAAATTATGCGCCTGCGCCTCGAAGGCTCGGAAAACGCCGGCCATTTTCCCATCCTCCTGATCCATCTGGCCCGCGATTCGAAAGAGCTGGGCGTCGTCAAGGTGCGCTTCCCCGAGCACATCGGCGCCATCGACGAAACGACGCGTCGCGCGGCGTTGTTTTACCAGGATGTCCGCGGGCCGGAATGGCCCGCCGAGCTTGCCTGCGAGCCGCTCCGCCTGCCGGTTCAGTGGCAGGTTGCGGATGATCGCGCCGGCTACCTGATGACTTTCGACAATGGAATGCGCCTGGCCGCCGAAGCCCGGGTCCGGAAGGGAGCGGTTGAGTTGATCTACCGGTTCACGAATAATGACCGCGCCCCGCTGCGCCGGATCTCCATCTGGAGTTGCGTCAATTTCGGGCAGGTGCCCGGCCTCAACGACCCGCTCATGGCCCGGACGGGCGTGCCTGTCGACGGACGCTTCCGCCGATTCCGCGACTTGATTCCCGGTTTCACGGATTATCCGACCGCCCAGGCCGGTCTGCAACGGTTCGAGGGATACGCCAAGTCCGCCTGGATAGCACCCAGGCGCAATCCCCGCGTCGTGCCCCATCCCGGATTTCCCGATGACCCGGCCCGGGCGATCAAGTTCTGGCAAGTGCCGCGGCCGATCGACCGCGCGGCCATCGCCACCGAGGCCGTCGACGGCTCCTGGACCATGTTGACCGATAACCAGGCGGCGATTCATGCCTGGAGCAATCCCGAGGGCCAATGCCACCATGCCGATTCGCTCGCGAACCGTTGCGACCGCGGCCAGACCGCGACGGTCCGCTCCTGCCGCATCCGGTTCCTCGCCGGGGGCCTCGGCGAGTCGCGCGAGGCGGAGTAATGGCGCGCCCCGCCCCGCCCCGCCCGGGCGCGGACGACCGGTTCCGGTGTGGGCGATTTTGCTGTAATTTCCGATTGGGGGATGTATTTTTAGGGACGGCCGCATGGTCGGCCCACCACCAAAACCAGCGAGGCTCCTCCCATGGCGAAAAAGATCAAAGTCACGGTTTGGAACGAATTCCGGCATGAACGCAAGACTGAAGCGATCGCAAAAATCTATCCCGATGGCATCCACATGGCCATCGCCCGCGCCCTGCGGGCCAATCCCGACATGGAAGTGGGCACCGCCACCCTGGACGAGCCTGAGCACGGCCTCAGCCAGGCGGTCCTCGACGCCACCGACGTCCTGCTGTGGTGGGGTCACATGGCCCACGGCGAAGTGAGCGACGAAATCGCCGCCCGCGTCCAGAACCGCGTCCTCGAGGGGATGGGCCTCATCGTGTTGCACTCGGGCCATTTCTCCAAGCCGTTCAAGCGCCTGATGGGCACCGCCTGCACGCTCATGTGGCGCGAAGTCGGCGAGAAGGAACGCGTCTGGACCATCGATCCCTCCCACCCGATCGCCGAAGGCATCGGCCCCTACATCGACATTCCCCACACCGAAATGTACGGCGAACGCTTCGATATCCCCACCCCCGACCAGGTCGTCTTTATTTCATGGTATGAGGGCGGCGAGGTTTTCCGCAGCGGCTGCACCTTCGAGCGCGGCATGGGCCGGGTCTTTTATTTCGCTCCCGGCCACGAGACCTTCCCTATTTACCATCAGGCCGAAATCCAGAAGGTGCTCACCAACGCCGCCCGCTGGGCCGCCGCGCGCGTCAGGCTGCCCCAGGCGTGCCGCATGGTGCCGGCGATCGAAAAGATCACCCCGCGGGACTAGCGCGGACCCGCGGGACTAGCGCGGACCCGCGGGACTAGCGCGGACCCGCGGGACTAGCGCGGACCCGCGGGACTAGCGCGGACCCGCGGGACTAGCGCGGACCCGCGGGACTAGCGCCGCCACATTTTCTTGATGAGATGAAATAAACCACAGAGGCACAGAGAGCACGGAGCGATCTGTTATTTCAATCTCTGTGTCTTCTGTGCCTCTGTGGTTTACACCGAATCCATAACACCTGAAACCACTGGAAAGGAATCGATCCATGAAGAAGTTGCGCGTGGGCGTGATCGGCTCGGGAGGCATCGGCCGCCATCACATCATGAGTTACCGGACCCACCCGGGGGCCGAAGTGGTGGCGATCAGCGACACCGACCCGGGCCGGCTCGAAGCCGTCGGCAACGAGTTCAACGTGCCCAGCCGCTACGCCACGGCCCAGGCCATGCTGGAGAAGGAATCGCTCGATGTGGTGAGCGTCTGCACGCCCAACAAATACCACAAGGAACTAACCATCGCCGCTTTCGAGGCCGGCTGCCACGTCTTGTGCGAGAAGCCGATGGCGATGAACACGACCGAGGCCCGGGCAATGCTGGCGGCTTCGAAAAAGGCCGGGAAACGCCTGATGATCAATTTTTCCTACCGCTTTTACGAGCAGTCGATGGCCCTCAAGCGGCAGGTGGAGACGGGCATCCTGGGCGATATTTATTTCGCCCGCACCGTCTGGCACCGCCGGCGCGGCGTTCCTCTCCACGGCGGCTGGTTTTCCCAGAAAGCCATCGCCGGCGGCGGCCCGCTCATCGACCTGGGCGTTCACCGGCTCGACCTGGCCCTCTGGCTGATGGACTACCCCAGACCGGTCTGGGTCATGGGAAGCACCTATAATCCCATCGCCACGCGCCTGGCGGCCGAAAGCGGCAGGCCCTACGATGTCGAGGACCTGGCCGTCGGCCTGATCAAATTCGCGAACGGCGCCACGGTGGAGGTCGAAGCCTCGTGGGCGGCCAACATCAAGGAACGCGAGTTAATGGAAACGCGCCTGCTGGGCACCAAGGGCGGACTCGTGCAGCGCAACCGCAACGAGACCTACGACTTCGAGGCCGAGATTTATTTCGAGCAGGGGGGCACCCAGTTCGACATGCAGCCCCATCCCCCGTCGCCGCCGATGCCGAAGGCGATGTATCATTTCGTCGATTGCATCATTAACCGCAAGCCCCACATCGCCACGGGAGAAGAAGGCCTGACGGTCATGGAACTGCTCGACGCCCTTTACCTGAGCGCCCGGAAGGGCGAACCGGTCAAGATCAAACGCTGAACCGGAACCAGAGCGCGGCGGCGAAGCCGTCGTTCTCGACCGGATCATGCTTCTTCCCACTCGAAA
>JAMCWS010000195.1:841-3331 GCA_023480605.1 bacterium | reverse complement strand
CACCCGCACCTCGCCGCAATTTTCGCCGACGCCGCGGGTTCGGCCGGCCGCCAGGCGGTCGCGGATGCAGGAGGCCACGCCCTTGCTGACGGCGATCAGGCGGTCGGGCCGGCGGAAGGCGGCCGCTTCCCAGCGCGCCACGAGCGGGCGGGCCAGCCGCGCCGCCAGGTCGGGCCGGCCGCTCCCCCGCGCGCGCAATTCCTCGGCGATGATGCCATTGACCTCGGCCGCCAGCAGACGGCGGGGCGAACGCGCGGCGAGGTGCGCCAGCAG
This sequence comes from bacterium, assembly GCA_023480605.1. GTDB lineage: Bacteria > Sumerlaeota > Sumerlaeia > MVZB01 > MVZB01 > JAMCWS01. The sequence continues at coordinate 3,058 of JAMCWS010000195.1, read as the reverse complement.
GACCGAATCGGCGTATATGACGCCGCCGCCCGTCGGCAGGCGCTCGAGCGCCGCGGTCAGCCGCGCCAGGCGCAACGGCCCCAGGGGATGTAGAAACCAGCCGGCCACTCCCGCGCCGGCGGAAACGGGCAGGTCGATTCGACGGCCGAAAAGCGGCGCCAGCATCGGCGACAGCCCTCCCGGCCGGCCGATCCACCCCAGTTCGAAGCGCTCCGCGAGGTGAGGCAGCAGTTGTTCGAGCCGGGCCGTCTGGCCCGTCGGTCGGTAAAAATCTTCGAGCGTGAGGAGGTAAAGGAGCGGATTGGTCATCGGTCGCCGAATCGCCCGCATTCCACGCGAGGGCGGCTTGGGATTTACAGCGGCTCCCGGCCATGTAATGCGGCCTGCGGACGGCGCGCGAAAATTGCGGCGAGGTGCGGGTGGTCGATGCAGCCCTTGGCAATGAGATACCCGAACCGCGAGGGGCGGTCAATCCCAAAGTGGGTCGGGCGAGGATCGGGGGCATATCGCCACGATTTCGTGGTTAGGCACTCCCGATTTGCGTCGCTCGCCCGTATTCGCCCGGCGAGTGAAAGTATCTTGGTTTACAGAATATTATTGGTCGATTTCGTGTTTTACCCGTGGTTCTTTGTGCAGCATTGTTTTGCCGGGCATCAAGCTGAAGCTTGAACTCCAAACGGGATATCCGGCATATTGGTTGCGGCTCCGCCGCGCAGTGCGCTTATGTGGCCAAATTGCGTTTATTGGATAGTGAAAACCAAGGAGACGATCGTGATTACCGGAATCGCTCATGTTTGCTTCGTGGCCACGGATCTGGATCGATCCGTCGCCTTCTATTGCGACACGTTGGGGCTCAAGCCCGCCTTCGATTTCCGCGATGGCCAGGGCCGGCGCCCACCGGCCTTTACATCCACGTCGGCCGGCGCAACTTTATCGAGGTGTTCCAAGCGGCCCCCGGCGCCGTCGACACCGACCGCCGGCGCGCCCACATCTGCCTCGAAGTCGACGACATCCAGGCCACCGCCGCGGCGTTGCGCGAGCGGGGCGTCGACGTCAGCGAGATCAAGCTGGGCGGGGATCAATCCTGGCAGGCCTGGCTGGCCGATCCCGACGGCAACCGCATCGAGTTGCACCAATACACCCCCGATAGTTGGCAAACACCCCACTTGCGGTCCTAACCGGCCAAAGTGCGAGGAAAAGCAATATCGGCCGCGAAAGCACACAACGCGACAAAGCCGCAACCAAAATGCCGGTTACCTTGTTTGGAGTTCAAGCTTCAACGCGCTACCCGCAAAAACAGCGCTACACAAAGAACCACGAAGGATACACGAAGAGCCACCAGGGAAAAAAGTCGGCAATGCATAATCCACTGGAGTTCCCAATAATCTTTGCTCCGGAGCAAGAAACGAAAGGTTCGCAGTACAAAGAAGAAAACGGGCGAATCTCGTAATTGTGGTTCGAAATATCCATCCTCTTTCGTCGTCCCTTCATATTTGCGAAGAGACGACGGTGATCCCGACGGTAACCCGTTTCCGATGTCCGAACGTGAGTTGCAACGAAAATAACGGGCGCTGATGAGTACACTTGGCTTCCGCACGATAACAATGCGGAAAAACATGAAACCGACCGATGGTATTGCAAAATAGAGGCCATTCCGGATCGCGCCCATGCCGCTATTCGTGTGAGACGTATTTCGATCCCGCGCTCGGGTATTGACGGGCATTTCGGTTCCATATGCCGGTGCCTACAGTATGGTAGGAATCCGGCATTGGGCGCCACCGGACGGTAGGTTTTTTCCGGATCGCCGCCGCGCCGCCGCGCGTGTCCGGGCGCGGTTTCTCCATGATGCGCCGGCCATCGCGTCGCGCGCGGCGGGCCATTTTCCCCAAATATATAACGATTTCGCAATCGAGATCGGCGGCGATACCGGCGACGCGCAAACCGCTACGCTCCTCGGGCGGCGCGAAGCTGGCACGCCGATTGCATTCAGGACCGGCTAACGGCGTCATTCAAGCGGATGCCGCCGCCGGCGAAGGGCGTTTTTACGCATTTCTAACCGCCCCTTCACAATTGTTTAATAAATCCGGCGGTAAATGGCCCGGACAACGATTCGGATCGTAATAATGCGAAGTCATGATTCATATATTTGGGGAAAATGGCCCGCCGCGCGCGACGCGATGGCCGGCGCATCATGGAGAAACCGCGCCCGGACACGCG
>JAMCWS010000195.1:0-831 GCA_023480605.1 bacterium | reverse complement strand
AGATTCCGTTGCGCCGCGTCTCGAGCCGCCGTTGGAAAACCACGGCCCTGCTGGCTTGCCTGGCGCTCACGGCGGCCTGCACGACCTTCACGGACGCACCCACCGCTCCGAAGGAATCCCTGGCCCTGGCGGTGACGTTCGACAAGCCCTCCTACCGCCCCGGCGAGGCGGTGGTCGCGCGCGTGCGCCTGACAAACAACACGGCGCGGGCGCAGACGGCCGCCCGGCTCGATGCCCACAGCGTTTCGTTCTGGTTCGGCCGCGCCGACGACGAGGAACGGATGCGGCGCGACCCCGTGGTCTCGAGCCAGGAAAAGCTCGACCAGACCGTGACGCTCGCACCCGGCCAAAGCCTCGATCGCCCGTTTCTGCTGACCGGTTTCACGCAGTTCGCCGGCGCGCCCGGCGTCGGCGGATTCCTCGCCCAGGCGCAATACGAACCGCGGGGCGCTTCACTCGATCTCGCCGCGCCCCGCCTGTTCAGCAACGTCGTGCCGTTCCGGGTCGAAGGAGCGCGGCTCTTCGAACGCGACCCGGCCGGGTTGATCAGCGAAGCGGACGCGATCCGGCTGGCGCGCGAAGCCTTCGGGCCGGCGGGCGCCGGTTCGTCCGGCGCCAACGCGGCCGACGCCGTGCTGGTGCTCGACGAAAAGGGATTCGCCAAGTGGTGGGTGAACGTCACGACGGCGGCCCCCGGGCGTGCGGCGGCCCGGCAAGGGGCATTCGTCGATCCCTACCGCGGGATCGTCTGGGCTAAGGCGCAACCCTTCGACCTGGCGATGAAGCGCGACCCGCGGCGGATCGACCCCGCCACGCTTCCCCCCCCGGCGC
>JAMCWS010000044.1:620-16998 GCA_023480605.1 bacterium | reverse complement strand
CACCAACTCGATCGCCGAGGGCATCAACAACAAAATCCAGACCATCAAGAAAAAAGCCTACGGCTTCCGCAACATCCAGCGGTTCATCAATGCGATCTATTTCCACTGTGGAGGCCTCGAACTCTATCCACTATAATTCCGGAAGAGGCCGGGGTCCAGGTTCTTGCCGGTGAGGAGGATGTCGTCGGTCGGGGCGCTACCGCCGCCGCTGTTGTAATCCGCCGTAACGTCCCCGTAAGCCCCGTATTCGTAAGCGTAGGTGAGGTTGGCCGAGGCGTCGAGGACGGCGGCGACGTCGCCACGGTGGTTGTAAAGGTAAAACCGCGACGTGGTGGTGTCGCTGGTGATGTTGACGTCGTGGCGGGCGTCGACGTTGGCGATCCCGCCCCACTGGACCGAGAAGACGCTGTGCAGGTTGGCGTTGTCGCTCGAGCCGGTCGAGGCCAGGTTGTCCCCCTGGTAGGAGTAGGCCTTGGTGACGCCGCCCTCGACGCGCAGGTAGCGCTTGCCGGCGGGGCTGTAACCGTAGTCGACCGTGTGGGCCGTGCCGTCGTCGACGACCGCCCGCGTGAGGCGCCCCTCGTGGTCCCAGGAATAAGTCTTGGTGAGAGCCCCGCCGGTGGTGCGCACCACGCGGGTCAGCTCGCCGGCCGCGTCGTAGAGGTAGGTCTGGACGGCCTCGGCCGTGCCGTTGCTCGTGCGCGTGAGGGCGGTCAGCTGCTCGCCGGCGTTGTAGGCGTACGTACTCACTTTGGTCACCGCGCCCGGACCGACCTTTGTCATGGCGATGCGGTTGCCCACCGAGTCGAAGGCCCAGGTCGCCGTGTAATCTCCCGCCCCCGAGGGCGTGCCCGAGCGCGCCTCGCGGGTCAGGCGCCCCAGCGCGTCGTAGTCGTAGGCAGTCGTCGAATCCATCGTCCCGGCGGCGCTCGTGTCGTCCAGGGCGATCTTGGTGCGGTTGCCGGCCTTGTCGTATTCGTAGGAGTAAATGAGACTCATCGCCGCGCCGCTTTTCGTGAGCCCCCCGTGGCTCATCTTCGTCAGCGCCCCGGCGTCGTCATACTGGTACGTGGTCGCGACGCCGTTGCCCAGGGTCCGCGTCACCATCCGCCCGTAAGCGTCCATCTGGTAACCGCTGGTCTTGGTGAGCCCGCGGTTGTTGGTCGCGCGCACGGCCGTTAGCCTCAACTGCGTGCCGGTCCGGTACTCATATTTTCAATGCACCAAGCCTTTGTCCAGCCTTGTTCAGGCGCTCCGGCCGGTTATAGTATCTCTTTCCGCATCGCTTTACACTTATATCCCAGAAGTCTGAACTTTAGAACATTTTCCTCATGTCGATTCATCCTCCACCCCACTGATCATTAAGCCGCCAGCGGGAGGGTGGGGATTTCCTTGTGTTTGGCGGCGGACCGCAAACCGCACGAAATTCCCAGCGCTTTGGCCACCACCCGCCGCAGCCGCGTCACGCTGGGCGGACCGGCCGGATGCCACCACGGCTCGGTCTCGATCCGTTCGGCGCCGGCCAAGCTGACCGACAACAGGCGCAAAAGGCTGTAGGCGGTCAGGCACAGCGTCACGTGACGCTTTTTGGCAAGGAAGCCTCGCTCGCGGCAGTCCCCCATCATGCCGTGGGTCTTCAGTTCGTCGAACGCGTCCTCGATCTTGAACCGCGCGGCGTAGAGCTCGAGTCGGCGCACGGGCCCCATGGTCAGGTTGGTCGAGAAAAAGATAATCAGCTTGCCCGAGCGCTGCGGGAAGATCACCGCCAGGATCGGCTGGCCGCCCAGCGTGCGGCTGGGCATCAGCACCCCGACGAAGGCCTCGATGGTCATCCACTTGCCATAGATGTGAACTTTCAGCGTGCGCCGCTGCGAGCGCCGGCGCCACAGCTCCTGGGCCGTGACGTGCTGGCCGCGCAACGCCCGGCGCCCGCGCTGGCCCTTCGGGCGCGGCCCCGGCAATTCGTAAAGCGCGGCGTTGGACCGCAGGCGACTGACCAGCATCTGCCCGTCGCGCCAGGCCAGGCGGGCTTTGGCATACAGATTGTCCACCAACACAATGACTTGACGCCGCCCCAGTTCCAGCCGCTCCAGCAACGCGGCGGCCAACTCGATCTTGGTTTGGAAAGCCCAGCCCGTCGGCAGGGCACGCTGGGGGATGAAGAGCCGCGCGGCCAACGGAAAACAAAACCACACGCCGCGGGCTTTCTCCCAGAGCAGCGCCATCATGACCCAGCAATGCCCCCAAACCTTTCGCCGCGCCGCGCCGGGATTCTTGTCGGTCGGGTTGGGGTAGAGGCCCAGGCCATCGAAATGGCGGCCCCAACGGCGCACCAGCGTGTCGTCGATGGCCAGGACCAAGGGGCCGGCCAAAGCGAGCCGTTGCAGCGCCAGATCCAGCAGTCGTCGGCTGAGTTGGCAACACGACCAACGGCCACGCTTCATGAAGCAGTACGGCGTGGTCCAGTGGCGGACATGATGCCAAAGCGTGGCGCGCAGGGTCTCGGTGACGCAGTGGCGCGCGCCCCAGAGCGCGGCATGGGCCACAATGAAATGCGTGAAATGCTGAAAGCCGGGAGTCGTAATAATTGACAAACTCCCCCAGCAGGATGACAAGAGCAGCAGGAGCGGTCATCGGCGGGTACTCTTGAACTGGAATTGGGAAGTTTAATATCAAGATTCTCGCTCTAACCGCACTCGTTTTTCAATGACTGAATGGTTCCCAGAATATTCTAAAGTTCAGAAATTAGGGATAAAACGTCCAAATGTGCGCAACAGCGTTGCGGGCGACCAGACGAACGGCGCAATCTTCGACTTCGCCGTCCAAGGCCGGACCGGTTGGATCGAGTCCTCCCGCGGTGGAGACGCGGAACCGGGCCATCGTAATTCCTCCCCGCGTGTCGCCGGGAATCACCATGGTCAGGGCATTGGCGCCGGGATTCAGGGGGCGGGAGACGAAGTAATGTTCGTTGGGATCGTCCCAATCGCTGTCGCGGTTGAAATCGATCCAGGCGTCCAACAGACAATTGGCGGTGACGGTGAAGGTCAGGCTGGTGGCGGTGTCTCCGGCGTAGATCAACGCGGGGAGACCGACGCCATCCTCGTCGTTCAGGTTATGAGTATCGTCGCCATTGGCGGCGTCGGTAGGTTGGCCGTCCAGTTCGCCGTCGATCAGCGGTCCCAACCGTGGTCCGTCCGTGTTCAGATGGCGGGTGCCATCATCCTCCAGCCGCGTGGGATAAAGGGCGGGGGCGTCGCCGAAATCAACGCCCGCGATGGGGGGTTCTTCGGGTATGGCGCAAAGCGAAAATTCCGAGGTGTCGCCGCTGCCCGCTTCGGCGGCGGTTGCCGAGACGCACAGGCCGGCCGCCAAATCGGGGACGTTGACGCGGAAAGGGGCCTCGCCGTTGGCGTTGGTCGCCACCCTGAGCGTCATGATGTACGTTTGCCCTTCGCCGTGGCCGGAGGGGTCGGCGGCGGCATTAAGGAAAAACTCGATCTCGAAAGCCGTGTTCGGTGCGGCGTTGAGCGTGCCGCGCGCCACCTGCAACGGCGTGGCTGTGACGGTGAACTCGGGAAAGTTGGTCAGGTTGTTGGCCCCGGCGTCGGCGTCAAGCGGGTCGTTGGCGGTGACGCCGTCGCCCGCCAGGTCGATGCCCAGGCCACCGTTGCTGTAAATCGAATTTTGCGTGATGCGATTTCCCGTGCCGTTGGCAACGTCAAGGATGGTGACGCCGGTGAAGCCATTGAAGGCGATGGCGTTGCCCGCTCCGACAATGTTTTTAACCGAATCATTGATCCTCACGCCGTCGCCCAGGTTGCCCAGCGAGAGGTTGGCGATGTTGACTCCGATAAAGTTCCCTTCGACGTGGTTGGCGGCGTTGGCCTGGGCCGCCCCACCGTCGGTCCCGTCGATCAGGATGCCGTGACCGCGCCCGGCCTGGCCGCCGTTGGCGGCGATCAGGTTGCCCAGGTTGCCCGGTCCGCCAACCTGGGTTTGGCGCGCGCCAATGAACGACACGCCGTTGCCCGTGTTGGGAATCTGGGCCGCGCCGCTGGCGTCCAGGTCGACGAAGTTGCCCTGGATGACGTTTTCGGTCGAAGCGGGGCCAAGGACGGTGACGCCGTCGCCGGTGTTGCCACTGATAGTATTGCCTCCGGTGGGGGCCTGCCCGTCGACGGCGTTGGAGGGGGAGTTTTCGATCAGGATTCCCAGGCCGTTGGCGAGGGACAGCGCGCCGCCGGCGTTGGTCCCAATTAAATTACCCTGGATTTCATTGAGCGTGGTGATGGCGTCGCCGGCGTCCGCGGGCGTTTCAATAAGAATGCCGCCCTGGACGTTGCCCGATATGTGATTCTCTTCGTGTTTGCCCGACCCGACGACGAGCGTATTGTAAACGCCGTTGGTCAGGTGAATGCCGAATTGCCGATTAGGCAGCGGCGCGGCGCCCGCCAGATCGGTTCCGATCCGGTTGTTGCGGATGGCGTTGAGCGCGGCGACAACGCTCACGCGCACGCCGTCCTCGCCGTTGCCGGAGATGGCGTTGCGCATCGTGTCGTCGCCCCCGCCAATGGTGTTGATGTTGCCCTTGAAAATCAGGTTGCCGCTTTGATCGTTGCCCAACCCGGCAGCTGCGGCGACGTTGGTCCCAATCACGTTGCCCTGAACGGTCGCCGGTCGGCGTTGATCCAGATGCCGCCGGCGGCATTGCCCACGTAACGTTGCCCGGCGCGGCGCCCGGAGTGCCGGCCGGACCGCCGACCAGGTTGCCATCGGCGTCATCGAAGATCTGGATGCCATAGCCGCTGTTAGGCAGTTTGGCAGCGGCGCCGGCGGTCAACCCAATGACGTTGCCCTGGATCCGGTTGGCCGCCGTCCCCAAGCCAAGAAGTTGAATCCCTTGTGCGTTGCCCGAAATGAGGTTGCCAATCCCCGCGCTGGCGTCGCCGATCTGGTTGTCATGAGCGCCCCCCTCGATTTGTACGCCGTTGCATGCCGCCCGATCCTCCAAGCCGAGAGGATCCGTGCCAATATAATTTCCTTGCACCATGTTGCCGGCGGAGTCTGTGCCGCTGATGGTGACGTTGGCCCCGCTGGCGCCCGCTTTGCCGTTGTCGGCGATCACGTTGCGGTCGTTCGCGCCCGATCGGCCGATCCGGTTGTCCGGCGACCCGTTAATGTGGATGCCGTTCTCGTTCATGCCGCTGCTGGCGCCGTCAGTCTTCAGGCCGATGTAGTTAGCCTGAATGACGTTGCCGCCGGGTCCGTTGATCAGGATCCCGTTTTGGGGGACATTGACAATAGCCAGCCTGCGCAGCGAGCTCATGCCGGCGCCCAGGTCGAAGCCGTCAAAGGGATTCTAACCCAGGTTCACGCCGTCAACCTTAACCACCGGGTGACCGAAGGCGTAGCCCTGTTGGCTTGTGGCGTCGATGGCGGCCGGGGCGGTTAGCGGGGGCAGGAAATTCGTCAGGACAATCGAGAATGGGGCGGCGCCCGGGATGTCGAACAGGATCGTTTGGGAATCGGTCGTCGTGTTGGCTTCCATGATGGCCGCGCGCAGTGAGCATTCCAGCCGGCCGCCGGGGAGCAAGTTGCCGGTCTTGGCCACTCCATCACCGGGGTTGTCGTCCGGCAGGTCGTTGGTCGTATTGACAATGTAAGGGACGCCGCAGGTCGAGATTTCGCTCGTGTTGCCAAACAGATCGGTGGTCGTCATGCTCAGGTTGTGATGCTCGCCGGGGATGACGATGTGGATATTATCGTGTTGGTCATATGTGACGGACTGGCTGAATAACGGAAACTTCCCCTCGCCGTAGCCGAGCGGATCGCAAGATTTGTTTGCGAAAAAATCAACGGTGAATGGGGCGTTGGTCAGCGCGTCGAGCGTGGCATCGACAACCGTGTCGCCGTTGACAATCTGAATGGCGGTGAATATCGGCGCGTGCAGCCACAGGTTGGGACCTTCGGCCAAGTTGGGATCGTGATGGATGCTTGGGCCGTCAGCGCCCAGGTCGATCCCCAATCCTCCGTTGGAGTAAATATAATTGCCGCGGATGGGGTTCTGGCGAGTCAGATTGCCAATGACGGCGACTCCGCTCCTCTCGTTGTAGGCGATCACGTTGCCCGGAAACTGGTCGTCGTTGGGATCGGGATCGGGCTCGCCGACAGTGTTGTTGCGCGAGTCTGCGTCAATCGTGACTTCATCCAGATTGTTGCCGATGTAAGTCTGTTGCGCCCCGACGCCGATGCTGTTGCCATGAATGCCGACGTTATCGGTGTAGAACTCCGCGACGCCGGTCAGCACGATGCCGCTCAGTCCATTGCCGCCGATATAATTGCCCTCGTGCGGGGCCGGGCCGCCGATCATGATCGGGCGCGTGCCGTCCAGTTCGATACCGTTACGCCCATTGGGGATCATATCCGTTACCGTTTCATTCGTCCCGATCAGGTTATTCTGGATCGTGATATTGCACGGGCCGAATTCGTCGCCGCCGATATATATGCCGTCCAGCTTGTTGCCCGAGATGATGTTGCCTTCACCATCCGCCGGGCGGCCGATCGTGCAATTGAGCACATTGAAGCCGGGCAGAATCTTTCCCGGTCCGGCGCCGATGGAAATCCCATGGCCCCCATTGCCCAAAATGGTGGCATTCCACTCTAATTGAGACCGACCCCGGTGCGGTTGCCAATGTTCAGGTGGCCGCCGGAGGTGTGATCCTGGGCGAATTCACTCAGCATCGTGATCCCATTGCCCGTGTTGGCCGAGATGATGCATTTGCGCACGATTGCGTTATTCACCCCTTCCAGGCGGAGGCCCTCGCCGTTCCCGACGATGCTGCAATTCTGGATTGTGCAGTCATCCGCGCCGCCGCTCACGGGAGCACCGCGAACCGCGATGCCGATCCCGCCGAAGCTGACCACCGTCAAGTTGCTGACGCTGAGCCCCGCGGCCTCGCTTCCTTCCAGGCGGATGCCGGCCACGGCCCCGGCAATCTCCGAGCCGTCGATGACCGTCGTGTCGTAACCCGCCCCGCTCAGCGAAGCCCGCAGCGCCGGCAAAACAGTCTTCGGGGAAATGACGACCAACGAAGACAGAATCACGATGGTATCGCTGGATCTGCCGTTTTCCATCGCCGCGCGCAAAGTGATCAGGCCGGTATAGCCGTCACGCGCGTTGCCGGTGTCGCAGATGCCGTCGCTCAGGTCGCCGTCGTCTTCATCGCCGCTCGAATTGACCGTGAAGGTCGCGGCCGGCGACCAGGAGGCAATCACCATTAACAGCAATGAAACCGCCAACCGCATGACGTGGAAAAGTTTCATGATGCGTTCTTTTCAAAAGGGGAGCATTCGCCGCACGGCATTATGGGCGTTGTCGCAATTCTGGCGATTCCAGCGGCCGGCGCCTTCGCCTCACTTCTCGACCTGGTCACCGGCGTCCTGAAGGGCGCGGCGCAACGCGGTTACGAGGGGATCGTTGAGGAAATCGCGGTGCGCCTTGCCTTTCGGCCCGAATTGTTCGTCGTACTTCTTTTTACATTTGTCATATTGTTTGGGATATTTCTTTTTCAGGTTTTTATTGAGTTCCTTGACTTTGGGATCGACCACTTTCTTCTGGAACGGATCCCAGATGAATTTCTGGGCATCGCCGGCCAGATCGCGCAGTTCGGTGATGTTCTTGGCGTCTCGCATGCATCCGGCCATGCCGCCCGGATCGCCTCTTTCTCAGCCTTGGGTGAAATGATCCCAGCCCCAATCCTGGGCTTTGCCCGTGCCGTAATCAGTCACGGGGTTCAGGCCCGTGACGTCCGTGGCGTTTAGCGGATCATTGTAGGCGTGGCAATAAAGGTTGGTGTCGCCCCCATCCCCACGCACAACACCCAGGCCACCACCCACCGGTTCAAATGGGCATTCCTGACAGTTCCCCCCCATCAAAATCATAAATTATTACGATTGCATTGAGGGCACGCTGGCGGCCCCCGGACGCCGCTCCATGCCTGGTTCCCTTCCATCGATATAAACTCAACGTGAAATCCGGTGTCTGTCCACCCCGAAGTGCGGCCGCTTGTTCGATGGGATGCACAATCCACATTGACACGCCGATTCCAGATAGGATACATTCCTATTCAGTATTGAATCGCGACTTTGGGGGGCCCCGTGAAAATCCCGCGTGACATCGTCGAAAAGCGCATGGCCGAGTTCCTGGAAGCGTGCCAGCGCAAATGCCTCAAGCTGACGCACCAGCGCCTGGAAATCTACCGGGAACTGGCCGTCTCGGAGGAACATCCGGCCGCCGAGACGATCCACCGGCGCGTGCGCAGGCGCCTCCCCACCATTTCGCAGGATACGGTTTACCGCAATCTCAAGCTGCTGGCCCAGGAAGGCCTGATTTCGATCGTTGGCATGAGTCACGAAAGGCTGCGATTTGATGCGAACATGGGGATGCATCATCATTTCGTCTGTGTCCACTGCGGGCTCATCCGGGATTTTTATTCCTCCAACAGCGCGGTTGCCACCATGCCGAAAGAGGCAAAAACATTCGGCGAACCGGTGTCGCTGCGCTTGGAAGTCAAAGGCGTCTGTCACGGCTGTCGGACGCGCAGGAGAGGCAAAAGATAGTTCTTTGCGAATTGAATAGGAATCATTCCTGATTGCTATGCGAATTACATTCCATGATCGCACGTTCATGGATCTCAATTATCTGTTACGGGGGGAAGGATCATGTCCCAGACAACGGAAGTTAAAGAAAGCAAGTGCCCGGTAACGGGCAGATCTCACGAACACATCGCCGGCGGCGGCACGACGATCCGGGACTGGTGGCCGAACCAGTTACGCCTCGACATCCTGCACCAGCATTCCGCCAAGTCCAATCCGATGGGCGAGGGTTTCAACTACGCCAAGGAATTCAAGAGCCTCGACCTGGCGGCCGTGAAGAAGGATCTGGCGGTGCTGATGACCGACTCGCAGGACTGGTGGCCGGCGGACTTCGGCCACTACGGACCTTTGTTCATCCGCATGGCCTGGCACAGCGCCGGGACCTATCGCACCGGCGACGGCCGCGGTGGCGGCGGCCGGGGCCAGCAGCGCTTCGCCCCGCTCAACAGTTGGCCGGACAACGTCAGCCTGGACAAGGCGCGTCGGCTGCTCTGGCCGATCAAGGCGAAGTACGGCCGCAAAATTTCCTGGGCTGACCTGATGATTCTCGCCGGGAACGTCGCCCTGGAGACGATGGGCTTCAAGACCTTCGGCTTCGGCGGCGGCCGCGAGGATGTTTGGGAGTCGGATCAAGATGTCTATTGGGGCGCCGAGACGACCTGGCTGGCTGACAAGCGTTACTCTGGTGACCGGGACCTTGAAAATCCGCTCGCCGCGGTGCAGATGGGCCTGATCTACGTCAACCCCGAAGGCCCGAACGGGAACCCGGATCCGATCGCCGCGGCGCGGGATATCCGCGAGACCTTCGCGCGCATGGCGATGAACGACGAGGAGACGGTGGCCCTGATCGCGGGCGGTCACACCTTCGGCAAGACTCACGGCGCGGGCCCTGCCTCCCATGTGGGTCCCGAGCCCGAAGCGGCCGGCATCGAGGAGCAAGGCCTGGGCTGGAAGAGCAGCTTTGGCACGGGCAAGGGCGGCGACACGATCACCAGCGGCCTGGAAGTCACCTGGACCACCACGCCCACGAAGTGGAGCACCAACTTCTTCTGGAACCTGTTCGGCTACGAATGGGAACTGACCAAGAGCCCGGCCGGCGCGCAACAGTGGATGGCCAAGGGCGCTGGCGCGACGATCCCAGACGCCCACGATCCCTCCAAGAAGCACGCGCCGACCATGTTGACCACGGACCTTTCTCTGCGGTTCGACCCTGCGTACGAAAAGATTTCACGACGCTTCATGGAAAATCCGGACCAGTTCGCCGACGCGTTCGCCCGGGCGTGGTTCAAGTTGACGCACCGCGACATGGGCCCGCGCGCGCGCTATCTCGGCCCGGAAGTCCCCGCCGAGGAACTCATCTGGCAAGACCCCATCCCGGCGGTCAATCACAAGTTGATCGATGAGCAGGACATTGCAACCCTCAAGGGCAAGATCCTGGCTTCAGGGCTATCGGTCTTGGAATTGGTTTCGACCGCGTGGGCCTCGGCGTCCATTTTCCGCGGCTCCGACAAGCGCGGCGGCGCCAACGGCGCCCGCATTCGCCTGGCCCCGCAGAAGGATTGGGAAGTCAATCAGCCGGACCAGCTTGCGAAGGTGCTCAAGATCCTGGAGAGCATCCAGAGCGCGTTCAACAGCGCGCAGTCCGGCGGCAAGAAGGTCTCCCTCGCCGACGTGATCGTTCTGGCCGGTTGCACGGGCGTCGAGCAGGCTGCCAAGAATGCTGGCCACGAGGTGACGGTTCCCTTCACGCCGGGACGCATGGACGCCTCGCAGGAGCAAACCGATGCGGCCTCCTTCGCCGTGCTCGAGCCGATCGCGGATGGGTTCCGCAACTACCTCAAAACCAAATTCTCGGTATCGGCCGAGGAGTTGCTGGTCGATAGGGCGCAATTGCTGACGCTGACTGCGCCTGAGATGACGGTACTCGTTGGTGGCATGCGCGTCCTGAAGACAAACTTCGGAGGAACCCAGCACGGCGTCTTCACCAAGCGGCCAGAGGCGCTCACCAATGACTTCTTCGTGAATCTGCTCGACATGAGCACCGTGTGGAAGGCAACCGCGGAAGACGAGGACGTATTCGAGGGTCGTGATCGCGCAACGGGCGAACTCAAGTGGACCGCCACCCGTGTCGACCTGATCTTCGGTTCGAACTCCCAACTCCGGGCCTTGGCGGAAGTCTACGGATGCGAAGACTCCCAGGAGAAGTTCCTGCACGACTTTGTAACCGTGTGGAACAAGGTCATGAACCTTGACCGTTTCGACCTTGCTTGATCATGACTTACGTCATCGAGAGCACCTAAAACCTCCCTCTTGAAAACCTTATGGCCATCCTGGACACATCGGTTCGGGGCGGCCATTGCATTGATCTTTTTGCCAGTCAGTTCTTGATCCGGCGCCGATCCGGCGCCTTCCATCCCTAATGGCAGCCCACCTCTCCGCGGGGATCCACAGCTATTCACGAGACCAACTGTAGACCTTCGCATATTGCTCACCGCCCGATCTCGGGATGGGAGATCTGGTAAACCACGTCCGCGATGTCCACCTTTTGGTCGCCGTTGCGGTCCATGTTGGGGTAACCCTTGAAGGAAGAACACCGGATTCTTTTCCGCTTTCTGTTGGCTACCGGCGCGAGGCCAGCGGAGGTGATCCCTTCAATTCGATCCACGCATGTCGCTTTGCTTAAATCAGAGATTCTCCAGGAAAAGAACACTGTGCTCATCCGCAATGCCAAGGTCAAAATCGGCCAAAAGATAAAGATTCGTGGTTCTTCTCCAATTTTGTTGAGGGGCTCAGGGGCGAAAGCCTGGAGCACCTTGAGTTCGAAGTAACATAAATCATGGTAACCATAAGCGCGGCGTTTGATCACCTTGATCTTGTTGTTGACCCCCTCCAGCTTGCTGGTGTGGATGGCCATTGACGTGAAGTCCTCACTTGGAATTTCTCCAAGTGAGAGTCTCTACGTCACCAAGCACGGCACCGTCTCCAAAATGAAGAAACCCTATCTTGCTGAAAATCAAGATAGCCCCCGCAAGGTCGAGCGTGGCGGCAAGGTTTACGAGATGAAGACGGGCAACATCGGCGGCCGGAGGGCGCCTGGTCACTTGGGAATTTCCCAAGTGAGACCTTGGCCGACGATTTAGTGGTCACTGTAATTTCATCCAGTGAGATCCTGGTCCGGCGCCGTATTGGTCACTGCCTTTCAAGGGCAGTAAGGTTCACCTGCGTCACTTTGTCATAGGCTGCGAGATAGCCCATACGGCGACCCTCATCTGGAAGTTCTTCCAGATATCCAACCGTCGGCGGCGCGGCACAAAAAACCCCCCGGTCAGGATGCGCCTGACCGGGGTAAATAGTTGCCAGAAAGTTGCCAGAAACGAGGACGGAATCAAGCCGAATATAAACGTGATGTGATTTTTGGTAACCTTTCAGAGTATCAGCTAACGCTTGTAAAATAAGGTCTTTGGAATCTGGTGGAGGGGGAAGGTTTCGAACCTTCGTAGGCTTCCGCCAACGGGTTTACAGCCCGTCCCCTTTAACCACTCGGGCACCCCTCCACGATGAGAAAGACCAACAACTCCCCCCAACCCTCGGCAGCCCCGGGCGCCAGACGGAACCGATGGAGCTGGTGGAGGGAATCGAACCCGCAACCGCTCGCTTACAAGGCGAGTGCTCTACCATTGAGCTACACCAGCAACCCTTTGTGTGTCAAGCGTCTTCGGCAAGGGAGCTGGGGCGACACACAGACTCCCGGATTTTAAGTCATCGGGCGCGAAAATCAAGGACAATTTACCCCCAATTTTTGACTTGAATTCCCCCCCGAAAAGGAGTTTGCTAAGTGCGAAATTGGAGCACTGGTCGGTCTTCACTACGACCCAATTTTATCAGGCAGGGACGGCCAGGTCAAAGATAACGGGACTCAGCCGAGTGGGGGAACTTTTTTCGGCGTCCTGGTTTTGCGCCGGCAGCCAAGTCAAGAGTGCCGGGTTGCGCCCAACCCACTTTTCGAAAAAGGCGTGAGCACGGACGATGATCTCTACTTCCTCCAATCTGTGGGACCAGGCTTTGCTCGATCTGCGCTCGAAGATTGATGACGAGTCGTTCACCACTTGGCTGGAGCCGGTGCGTTTCGTCGGTCAGGAGGAAAACATCGTCCGCCTGGAGGTGCCCGGCCTTTTCGACCGCAACTGGATCGCCAACAACTACCAGGCGGCGATCGAGGGCACGCTGTCGATCCTGGCGGGCCGCCCGGTCGTCGTCGAGTACCTCATCGGCGGCGACGACGCGGGCGCCAGGGATACGCTGGGCGCGATCGAGTGGTCGCCCACCGAGCGGCGCGCCATCGAGATCTCGCACCGCGCCGGCCGCCACGAGCGCCCCGCCGAACTGATCCACTATCCGCTCAACCGCAACTACTCCTTCGACAATTTCGTCGTCGGCGAATCCAATCGTTTCGCCTATGCCGCCGCCCAAGCGGTGGCCGATCCCACCTCGCGCGCTTACAATCCCCTTTTCATCTACGGCGGCGTGGGGCTGGGCAAGACCCACCTGATGCAGGCCATCGGCCAGGAGTTGCTTTCCTACGGCGCACACTTCAATGTTCTTTACGTCTCTTCCGAGGCGTTCATGAACGCCTTCATTGACGCCGTGGCCCAGAAGAAAATGACCGAATTCCGCAACTGCTTCCGCAACGTCGACCTGCTGCTGGTCGACGACGTGCAGTTCTTCTCGGGCGCCGAGCAGACGCAGACCGAGTTCTTCCACACGTTCAACGTTCTCTACGACGCCGGCAAGAAAATCGTCATTTCCTCGGATCACCCCCCGAAGGAACTGCACGAACTGGAAGAACGCCTGCGGTCGCGTTTCGAGTGGGGCCTGATTGTCGACATCCAGCCCCCCGACCTCGAGACGCGCGTCGCCATCCTGCGCAAAAAGGCCGCCATGCGCGGCCTGGAGCTCAGTCCCGAGGTGACGATGTTCATCGCCGAACGCGTCAAGAGCAACCTGCGCAAGCTCGAGGGGGCGCTCACCCGGCTGGCGGCCCACGCCGCGCTGACGCGCGAGGCGATCACGGTCGATCTGGCCCGCGGCCTGCTCGGCCCGTTCCTCACGGGCGAGGAGCCGCGCAGAATTTCGGTGGAAAAAATCCAGATGGCCGTCTGCAATTACTTCAACGTCACCCTGCACGAGCTGACCGGCCAGAATCGATCGCGCAAGTACGCCATGCCGCGCCAACTCGCCGCCTACCTCTGCCGCGAACTGACGGGCGCCTCGTTTCCCGACCTGGCGCGCAAGTTCGGCGGGCGCGACCACACCTCGATCATCCACGCCTGCAACAAAGTCCGCAAGGACATGGCCACCCAGCTCAATTTGCAAAACCTGATCAAATACCTCACCAAGCTGATCAAGGAAGAACCCACCGTCGACCGGCCGGAGTAGGCCCATCCTGCCGGGGCAGTAGGCCCGCCCGACGCAGGTTCGCCCTCCCGGGGGACATCGTATCGGGGTGACTTTCCCCCGGAACAATACCGCATGAAAAGGAGTGCGGGTTAAAAATCTTCGCCGCTTAACGACATCCGTCCAGAATGCTGGACCAGCCAATTGACGACTGAACTGCTCGAATTACGATGGATTTTGGAGGTGACGGTCGAAGGCTACCCCGATCGAGCGAAGTTTTTGGATGCCGTCATCAAAATCGAATGCTTTACGGCCGACAAACTCCCCGCTGTCTCCGATGTAATGCGCAAACCCCCTGTTATCCGGGAATCTGGTGGCGATTTCTTTGACAATAACGAGGAGATGTAAGACCTGATGTAGATCAATCCCGATCATACCCATGCATAAACGGGTGTGGACCGTTGTTTTGCCGATGGTTACACATTCAGTGATTTTTTCCGTCCAGTCCGCACTCGCCCCCTACTTCTTCCCGATCGAGAAGGCTTTGCCGACGAAGTCGCCCAGGCCATAGTAGGCGCCGTCGGCGGGGGAGAAGGTGAGAGGGCGGAGTTTTTCGACGGCGATGACGCCGCTCTCATTCATGGCCCAGTCCTCGACCTTGACGTCCATGATCTCGCCGATGAAGAGCGTGTGGACGCCCAATTCGACGGTCTGGCGCAGACGGCACTCGACCGTCAGTGGAAACTCGCCGACATAGGGGGCGTCGACCAGCTTGCTGCGGACGGGGGTCAGGCCCAGGGCTTCGAACTTGTTGCCGTCGCGCCCCGAGCAGAGGCCGGCGTAATCGGCCTCGCGCGCCTGGCTGACCGACGGGATGCTGACCGTATAGGCGCGGCGGCGCATGATGTTCTCGTAAGTCAGGCGCGCCGGCCGGATCGAGACGGTCAGGCAGGGCGGATCGCTGCCGCAGATGCCGCCCCAGGCGGCGGTCATGATATTCGGATGGTCCTGTTCGTCGTAGCTGCCGACGATGAAGACGGGCGCGGGCAGGACAATGGTCTTGGCCCCGAGCGACTGTTTCATGAGTTTCCTCCGGTGCACCGGCGTGATTCCCCGTCGCGACCGTGGCGGCGATTGGGATCGCTTTTCGCCCCATTCCTCTCGGACGGATTTTCCAACCCGTTCCGGTTACCGCTGGATCTTCCGGGGCGATCAGGTATTATGAAAAAGCCGCTGGCGCTTCACAATCTTTTTACGCGCTCCCGGATGCGCGCCGGCCGCATGGCGAGGATCCGCATATGAACGAACCCGACCGCCGCCTGACGCGCCGCCGCTTCCTGGGCGGCACGCTCGCCCTGACGGCGGGGGTCGCCGCCGCCGGCTGCGCGCTGCCCGGCGCGGCCCGGGCGAATCGACGCTGGCAGGGGCCGTTTTTTTTTTCTGCAACTGGCCGATCCGCAACTGGGTTTTTCGACCGACAACCGCGACATGGAACCGGACTCGATCCTGTTCGCGCGGGCCATCGCGCACGCGAACCGTCTGCGCCCGGAGTTCGTGGTCGTCTGCGGCGACCTCGTCAACCGGCCCGGCGACCCCGCCCAGATCGCCGAACTGCTGCGCGTCGCGGGGGGGCTCGACCGGCGGATACCGCTGCGCTGGGTGGCCGGCAACCACGATCTCGGCAACACGCCGACGGCGGAGAGCCTGGAGCGTTATCGCGCGACGTTCGGGCTTGATTGGTATAGTTTCGACCGCCGCGGCTGCCACTTTGTCGTGCTCGACAGTTGCCTGCTGCGCGACCCGGACTGCCTGCCCGGCGATGCGGCGCGTCAGTGGGAGTGGCTCCAGGAGGACCTGGCCGACGCCGCGCGCCGCGCCCCGGGCCGCGCCTCGGCACGCATCATCGTTTTCATGCACCACTCGCTTTTCCTGAATGCGCCCGACGAAGAAGACCAATACTTCAACATCCCGCGCGCCCGGCGCGGGCCGCTGCTCGAACTGCTGCATCGCCACGGGGTCGAGGCGGTCTTTTCGGGGCACTACCACCGGTGCGCGGCGGCGCGCGACGGGGCGATGGAGGTCGTCACGACCGGTCCCGTCGGCCGGCCTCTCGGTCCGGATCCTTCGGGGTTGCGGGTGGTGCGGATTTTCCTGGGCGGCCTCGCCCACGACTATTACAGCATCAATGCCGTACCGGCGTCCATCGATCTGGAGGATCGCGCTCCGTCGCCGGCCCGGCCGGCGAGAAAGACCGTCCCATGGTGACCGGCGCCCTGGTTCTGGTGTTTGAAATCCTGTGGATCGGCGAAATTCTGCGCCGCCTGCCGCG
>JAMCWS010000044.1:0-610 GCA_023480605.1 bacterium | reverse complement strand
CAACTGCGCCAGGCGCGCCAGCGCTCGCTCCTCCGCCTGCCGCGCGACATCGGCGAGTTCCGCCATCCCGACGATCCGCTGGACCGCCTCGTGCATATCATCTTCTGGGTTGTTACGCTGGCATTCATGGTGCATCTGGTATGGTATGTCTGGACGCTGGCCCGGCCCACCATCGCATTCTTTTATCCGGGCCTTTGAAGTCACCGCGTCGTCCTTGATCTTGCGTCGGCCATCCCGTTTTATTGAACCACAAAGACACCAAGACACCAAGTTGAGTCATATCCAAGGAGGAAAAGGACTCGTTGGAAATCGATGGTGGCGCACTCCGAAGACTCCTGGGCGCCTTGGCGTCTCGGTGGTGAGAAGCCTTCCATTTCGAACAAGGATCGTGGAGGGCCGCCGCCGGGGCGCCGCGATAGCGCTTGTCGATGCGGCGAGCTTCCTTTAGAATCGGGGGGCTATGAGTCTGACATATCACATCACGACCTTCGGCTGCCAGATGAACAACAGCGATTCCGAGCTGATGGAGGGGATCATGGCGGCGCGGGGATGGGAACGCGCCGAGCGCGAGGAGGACGCCGACGTTGTCCTTTATAACACCTGCGTCGTC
>JAMCWS010000431.1 GCA_023480605.1 bacterium | reverse complement strand
TGGGGGAGTATCGGCGTTTGTATGAACGCCATGTCCGACGCACAGCCCCGTCGACGATGTAGATCCAGACGCCGATAATTCACTTTAATCTTACACGGACAACATCAGTTGCGCCCGTCATTCGCGATTTTGGCGGTTGGTAACGACGTGGGCGCCGGACGCGATCGCTGTCCACGGGATGATGGTCATTTACGACCGACGGACGGCCGATGAGCGACGGGCGATGCGCATTCATGCCGCCGGTTGCGAAAAATGGCCGTGACTCATTCAAGCGGCACCGGAATTTTTCCGTTAAGAAAATGGGAATGTGTGTATTGATTTGGTTGTTTCCGGTCATGGGCCGGACATTCGAAATATTGACTGACGCCCCTCTGACAGCCCGATGATCAAGTCGCCGCAACACGCCCTGCTGCAAGTTCTCGTTCTTGAGTCGGCGCCTCCCTTCGCGACGACCGTCGGCGAATGCGTGTCGACCGTCTTTCCCGACAGCCGGGTGGACCGGGCCGGCGATCCCGAGTCGTTTAGCCGAGGGCTGGCCGCCGGCGAATACGATTTATTCGTGCTCAGCCTCGCGCCGCTGGCCGCCGCCCACGGCGCGTTGCTGCACGAAATCCGGCAACGGGCGCCCGCCAGCCCGGCGCTGCTGCTCGTCCGCCCCGCCGATGAGGAATCGCTGATCGAGATGATCGACGCGGCCGCCGCCGAGGAGGAAATTCCGGACGGCTGGGAGGTCGCCGCGTGCGAACAGCCTTCCCCGCGCATCATCGGCCATCATCTGCACCGCGCCGTGAGCCGTCACCGGTACGCCTGGGAAGCGGCGCATCTAACGCGTGCTTTTCAGAGTTCCCTGGCGCGTTACCGGCATCTTTTCGACGAATCCGCCGACTTGCTTTACATTTGCGACCGCAAAGGTTGCCTGACCGAGGTCAATGCGCGAGTGCTTAAAGTGCTGGGCCGACCCAAGGTGGAATTGCTCATGAAGCCGGTCTGGGAGGTGTTCGGTTTCGGTCAGGATGTGTTTGAACAACTTGTCGCCGGCGCCGCCGCCGGCGACGAAGCGGCGGCGGGTGAAGCGGCAAGCGGCGACGACGACGATGCGAATGGAACGGCGGCCGTCGCCCAAGAGGTGGAAATCGAGTGTCACCCGCCCGACGGACCGACCATCTATGGCATGACGCAACTCAAGCGGTGGCAAGACGACTCGCGGCGCGTGCATTTCCAGGGAATCATCAGGGACGTTTCGCCCCACCGGCAGCTCGAGCGCCAATTACGCCACAGCGAAGAAAAATACAAAACGCTTTATAGTCTGGCGCGAATCAGTTCCTCGTCGCTGCGGCTGGGCGAGGTGACACGCCAGTCGCTGCGCCTCATGCATCGCTGCTGCCAGTCACGCGGAACGCTGTTGTTGCTCAACCGCCATTACGAAGAACTGAACCTGCAGGAAGCCGTCGACCTGCCCGACGACCTGATGCAGGAATTCGAGCGGGCCGGGCCGCCTCATATCGGCCGCGACCTGCTCGGACGCTGGGCGATCACACCCGGGGTGCATTCGCTGCTGCCCGACCAGGCCGGCGAACTCCATCCGGTGGTGGGGCACTGGCTGGCGCGCCACCCCGATTGCGTCCTGGTGGGTTCGACCCTCGGCCGGGGCAACCCCATCCTGCCGGCCGGCCTGCTGCTGATGCTCATCCCGCGCGGAGCGGAACAGTCGATCCAGGAAGACCTGGAGGACGAATCCGGCGAGGGAACCGAAGGCGACATGCTGACGGGCCTGAGCAAAACCCTCGAGATGGGGATCACGAACTGTTTTTACTACGCCCACTCGCAGGAGACGGAACTGCGTTACCGCGAGTTGTGGGAAAACGCTCCGGCGCTGTTCATCAGCGTGCTCAAACGGGGCATCATTTACGAGATCAACCAGACGGCCGTGCAGGCGCTGGGGTATTCGCTGCAGGAACTGATCGGCCAGTCGTTCCACCGGATCGTTCATCCCGACGACGCGGGGCTGTTCGACCGCCACCACCAGGCGCTCATGCAAACGGGAGTGGCCCAGGGCTACGAACTGCGTTTGATCAAACGCAACGGCGACCAGATGGTCGTGCGGCTCAAGTCCGAACCGGTGCGCAACCGCGACGGCGACATCATCGGCGAAAAGAGCGTCCTGCACGACATCACCCACGACAAGGAAATGGAGGCGCAACTGCGCGATTACGCCGAAAACCTCGAAAAAAAGGTCGAGGAACGCACGACCGAACTGACCGAAACGATGAACTTCCTCCATGGCATCCTCGAGGGCTCGACGGAATACGCGATCGCCGGCCTGGACGAAAAGGGCCGTTTCCTGCATTTCAATCAGGGCGCGCAACTGCTCTTCGGCCAACCGGCCGAGGAAGTTGTGAACCGCGAAGGTCTGGAACGGTTCATTGACTTCGGCCACGCGCCCTGGAGCGACCTTGCCGGTCTGCTGCGGGCGGTCGACGATAAGGGCGTGCTGACCGAGGAGCTATCGATGCTGCGGACCGAAGGCCGTTCGATGATCGCCTTGTTGACGATCAACCGGCTCAAGTCGCCCGCGGCCAATCGCCTGACCTATGTGGCCATCGTGCGCGACATCACCGAGCAAAAAGAACTGGAGGACCTGCTCAAGCTTTACACCGAGAACCTGCAGCAGGTCATCGACCAGAAAAGCCGGGAACTGGACCGCCAGCACATCCAGCTTATCCAATCAAGCAAACTGGCCACGCTGGGCGAAATGGCCACCGGCATCGCCCACGAACTCAACCAGCCCCTGTCGGGCATCCGCACGCGGGCGCAACTCATCCTCAAGGCGCTCGAGCGCAACATGCTCAATCCCGAGCGCATCGACCAGGGGCAAAACGAAATCATCCAACTGGTGGACCGGATCACGCGCATCATTCACCACATGCGGATTTTCGCGAGGCAGGACCAGCAGCAATTCGCGCCGTTCAAACTGACCCAGTCCATCGAGGGGGCGCTCAGCCTGCTGGGCGAGCAGTTGCGCATCCACGGCGTCGAGGTCGAAACGGAGATCCCCGGCCAGGTGCCCCTCGTCCTCGGCGAACCGCTCCAGATCGAGCAAGTCATCCTGAATCTCATGGGCAACGCCCGCGACTCGCTCGACGAGCGCGCCGAAATGGAACGTGCCGGCGGAGCCCGCGCCGAGTATGCCAAAGTGATCCGCCTGCGAATCGGCCAGGAAACCCCCCATGAAGTCTGCCTGTGGGTCATCGACAACGGCACGGGCATGACCGACGAAGTCAAACAGAAAATCTTCGAACCTTTCTACACCACCAAGCCCGTCGGGGCACGGGCCTGGGCCTGT
>JAMCWS010000330.1 GCA_023480605.1 bacterium | reverse complement strand
CGACTGGAACCTTTTCGACAAACGTCTGCGGCAACGGCTCCATAGCGGGAACACCATTCTGCGCAAAACACTATGTTTGCCCATATCCAAGATCAAGTGAAATGGTGGGCCGGCGCCTACTCCATCCGCAGCCGTCTCGCGCGACAGCCGGCTGGGCGCTGAATTGGATCCGGCAACGGGGTGAGTGGACAGTGGCGACGAAATGGTCGCGAACGGGCCGCTCGTAATTCCGATTCGATGGCAATCTCCGCCCAATAGCCCGCCTCCCATGACCAACCGGTCGGCTGGTTGTAGAGTTCGATGAGCACGGATTTGCCGGCGTATGCCGTGAGGTCGACGGCGACGTCCATCCAGCCATCGGGCGCGGTGGACTGCCCAACCGTCCGGCGCAGGAGTTCCCGCATGTCGGCGCGGACGATAAGGTTCCAGTCGCATTTGGGGGTGGTGGCAAATGGTCAGCCGGAGCGTCGTCTTCTTGCCGGGGGGAACACTCACCTTGCGCCGGCGCCACCCCGCAACCACACGGCGACCTCTATTCCGTCCTCCCGCGCAAGACCCAACATGGCTTTGGACTCGTAAAGTCGACGGAGTGTTTCAGGTTCGTCCGGGCCTGCCGGTCGGTGCGGCGCGGCTCACCAGCCAGGCGCCGGCGGCGATCATGATGGCCCCGGGAATCAGGCCCGGGCTCATCGCGCCCTTGAAGAACAGGGCGATGAGAATGCTGGAGCCGATGGGGATGAAATAGGCAAGCAGGCTGATCACATGAATGTTGCCGCGCTTGACGCCTATCTCCCACCAGTGGTAGGCGAGTCCCACCGGGCCGATGGCGCCGAAGAGGATCCAGAACAGAGCGGGCGCGGTCAGGCCGGGCCAGGCGCGCCACTCGCCGCGCCAACCGGCCAGCGCCGCCGAAAGGATCGCGCAGACCGTGAAGTGGAATGCCGTGCCCCCCCTTTCCGCGGGGATGCGCCAGCGGCGCAGGAGCACGCAGTAAAGCGCCCACAAAAAGCCGCCGAGAAGCGCCAGGCCCTGTGGCAGCAGGCTCGATGGGATGCGGGTGAAGGTCTCGAGTCCGCGGGCCAGGCCCACCCCGGCGAAGCCCAGAAGGGCCCCGGCCATCGTCAGGCCCACGCGCGGCCGTTCGTCGAGCAGAAAGATCCCCAGCACGACGATCCAGATCGGCCAGAGGTAGTTGAGCAGGTTGACCTGGCCGATATCGCGCTCCTCGGCCAGACCGAAGGCCAACGCGAGGATGATCGTATAGAAGGCCACGCCCCAGAAGCCGGCGACGGCCACGCGCGGGGGAAGCCGGAGGAGATCACGAAGGGGACGGCGGCGCAGGGCCTGGAGGGCGAGGACCGTCAGGGCCCCGCCCCCCGTGATCAGGGTCAGGTAGGCGAGCGTCCCGACCCGGCGCGCTCCCTGGACGAAGCAAACCCCGCTCCAGAACCAGAGCAGGATTGAACCGACGGCAGCAGCGGTGGCCAGATTGCGTGATGCGGGTGAAGTCCGGGTCACAATGCTTCGAGCGATCCCCTGTAATCACAAACGATATGATTGCTTTTCAGAGCCCGTAAGCGGCGCAGTGATTATCGGCCGAGCTGTCGCGGCTGGCGCGCACCAGGTTTCCCGGAGGACGGCGCGGGCTACGTCCCCAGCGGCAACGGCAGAAAATCGCCTTCCAGAATCATCCATTCCGTCAGCGCGGCCAGTAGTTCCTGCTGAACGACGGCCGTTTCGGGTTTATCGTAAAGGTTGTGCATCTCGGCCGGATCGGCGGCCAGATCGTAGAGTTCGAACATCGGACGTTGCGGCGCAAAGTATAGGCGCGCCAGTTCAGGCGACAGTTTCCCCGCGGCGCCGAGCGCCTGCAATTCCTTCCAGAAGGGTTCGGCGCCGCAATCCACCGGCGCGTAGGGTAGCTGCCAGAGAGCGTTGTATATTAACTTATGGGTTCTGCTGACGACGCAGCGACCCAGGTCGAAAAGGGCGCTGTTGACCGGCAGGCCGATGCCGTGCGCTCCACGTTCGGAGAAGAGGCGCTCCCGGCCTTCGAACGGCTCGCCGCGCAGCAGCGGCAGGAAACTGTGGCCGGTCATCCCGGGAAGCGCCGGCAGGCCTGCCGCCCCGAGGAGCGTCGGCGCCAGGTCCTCGCTCGAGATCAGTTCCGCGCTGGACGATCCCGGTTCCACGCGGCCCGGCCAGCGGACGATGAGCGGCACATGAATGCCGAATTCGTAGAGGGTGCCCTTGCCGCGCAGTTGCGAAGCACCGTTGTCACCCATAAACAGAACGAGCGTGTCGCCGGCGAGATTGCGCTTGTCGAGGATGGTCAGCACGCGTCCGAAGTCTTCGTCGAAACGGGCGATCTCGTCGTAATAGCGGGCGAAATCCTCGCGTACGAGGCGGGTGTCGGGGTAATGGACCGGCAGTTTCAACGCCGCCGGATCGTGGGGCCGGGCGATGGCGTCCCGGTCGAGCGGCCGGTGGGGATCAAAGAAGCATAGTTGCAGGAAAAATGGCTGGTCGCGGGGCGCCAGGTCGAGGAATTCGTCGAACTGACTGAATATTTCCGGCCGACTGGTGGCGATTTTCACGTAGTCGAGTCGGTCGGCGAAAGTCTGGAGGTGATGCGCCGCGAAAACCTGTTCAATAACCGCGTAGTTTTTTTGTGTCCCGTTAAGATGATAAGATCGGCCGGCGACGCCCGTGTAATAACCCCACGCGCGCAGTGACTCGGGATAGGTCTTCACGTTGGCAGGCAAGGGAGCGGTAAAGCGCGTCATGGCGATTCCGATTGGCGAACGTCCGGTCATGATCGCCGCGCGGGATGGAACGCACTGCGGACAGGCGACGTATGCACGATCGAAACGCATGCCTTCGGCCGCCAGGCGGTCGAGGTTCGGCGTGCGGATGTCGAGATTGCCGTAACAACCCACATGGGGCGCGCTGTGATCATCGGAGAGGACCACCAGGATATTCGGCCGCCCGGCGCGTCCGGGCTGAGCGGCGCGCCCGGGCGAGGCGGCACGCAGGGGACCCGGCGCCAGCGCCAACGACGCGGCCGCGGTTCCAACGTGCTGCAAAAAATTGCGCCGGCTGTAAGTTTTCACGGATTTGGCTCCTCTCGGCGAGTGTTGAATCCTGTTGGTCTGGTGAAACAACGGCCTGGAAAACCATTTATCCCAAACCGGGTTAGCGTACTAGGCGCCGCGACGGTCGAGATACTCGTGCAACGCCCGGGCGAGATCGCGGCCGAATGCCCTGGCCGTATCCTGGTTGACTTCGCGGCCCCCGGCGCTGGCGTAAGGCAACTCGATGACCGTGCCGATTCGGACCCCCGGCACGGTCCTTACCCAGGTGCTGAATTGGTTGGGAGATGCGCCTTCTTTGCCGCTGCCGTCCCAGCCGTTGAAGCGCCGGCTGTCTTCCAGGTTGAACCGGAGCGGCCCCTGCCCCGCCCGCTCCAGAATTTCCAGATATTCGGCCGTCCGTTGCCAGTTTTCACGGCCGCGCAGCCGGTCGGGGCAAAGGATCACATCGTGAAATTCGCCCCGGATCGCCGGGCAGTGCAGGTCCAGCGCGAAAACCAGCTTGCCTTGCGACCATGCCGGCGCCAGCGCTTTGAGCGCGGCCACCGACGGGTAAATGCTGTCGCGGCCGTAATCTTCGCAATGATCGTGCGGATCGCGGCTTTTCCCCTGATCGCCGTTTTCCACGCCGTCCTTGTCCATGAAGGGTATGGCCAGGAATTCGACGTGCCGGGCAAGCCACTCCCCGGCTTGCGAATCCGACATAACTTCCTCCATGATTCCTTCGAGTTCGTAGTTGGCCATCATTTCACAGCAGTGGTGACGGGCGGTAAGAAGAACCCGGTATTGCGGCTCCCGGTCGAGGCACCCAAAGTTCAATCGTTCGACATTGCGGCCCTGCGCCGTGGTGCACAGTCGCCCGAGCCGCAGCCGGGGATTCCTGTCATATCGTTTCAGGAAGGCTGTCAGTTGGGCTTCCTGGTAAGGCATGCCCATGCTGAAACGCACATCATTTTCGTCCGCGGCAAAACGATATGCGAATCGGTTGAGCGCGGCATTCTCCATGCCAAGCCATTCCCACGTCCAGCCGCCGTCGCGGCTTCGGGCGGGCCCCCGCAGGCCGACCACGTTGCCGCCGGTGAAATGAAAGGTCAGCGAGCGGCCGGCCGCGCCCCTGACGCGAAACGCCCAATAGAACCACCACCTCGGCGTGTCGCGCGGGTCCTGGCGCAGGTAGACCGAATCGCCGTCCAACCGATCGAGGATGATGTTGCCGCCCGGAAAGGACGCATCGATGGCAATCGCTTCGTTTTTCATGACATGTTCTCGCTGAATACCTTCAGTCTTTGCCGGGCGGCCAAGCCCGGCACAGCCGGTCGCGAGCGATCCGAGGCCGACGCAAGAGATGAATCGCCGTCTGTCCATGAGCGCCTCCTGTCATCGCGCGGTTACTCGTTACTTTGCCTCAGCGAAATAATGGCGATGTTATCTCACCGGACGGGGTTCAAATGCAAGCGGTTGTATTCGGCGCGGAAACGACCAGGAGTTTCTCGACGCACCCCCCACCGCGGCGGCCTGGCGGGCAGACCCGGCACGCCGCGCCCGCCCCCGGGGGGGTCAAGATCTACCTGCACTTGCCCTTCAATCTTGCTCCTATCCCTTGCATCTGGTTTTGGGCAATGAGATGATTCACGCACGCTTGGATGAATTGAACGATCTGGTTAGCGGGAGGGAGTATGGCTGGCAATATGAAACGACGTGCCTTTATGCACAGTCTGGGCTCGGCGGTCGCGCTGGCGATGCTGGAACGCGGCGGGGCCGCCGCCGCCCCCGCCGGACGACAACCCAACGTGGTCTTCATCATGACCGACCAGCAATTCGCCGATGCCATGAGCTGTCGCATGGGGAGGCGATTCATCAGCACCCCGGCGATGGACGGCTTGGCGGGCCGGGGCATGCTTTTCACGCGAGCCTACAGTTCCAATCCGCTGTGCATGCCGTTGCGCAATTCGCTCTTCACCGGGCGCTATCCGCACGAGACGCGGGTAACAGAAAACGCCGAGCCGGCGGGTGGCCTCGACCCGCGGGAATTCGTCTGCTTGGGTACCTATTTCAGGAACGCCGGCTATACGACCGCTTACAGCGGCAAGTGGCACCTGTGCTTCGACATCAGGAATCCGGACACGCACGGATTTGAAATCCTCAACGGCGGGAGCGCGGACAACCACGACGACCGCGCCGCCGGGGCGGCCATCGAATTTCTGCGCCGATCCCACGACAAGCCGTTCCTGTTGGTGGTGAGTTTCTTGAACCCGCATAACATCTGCGAGTGGGCCCGGCGCCTGGCCGGAATGAATCAAAGGCTCAATTGCGGCGAAATCGGCCCGCCACCGCCTTTGGACCAACTTCCGCCGCCCCCGGCCAACGCCGCCCCGCCGCGCAACGAACCCGACGGCATGACCCTCATGCGCCGGGCTTACCACAACACGAAATTGTTTGCGGTGGGCAACTTCACCGTCGAGGACTGGCGCAAGCACCGCTGGGGTTATTACCGGATGATCGAGAAGGTGGACGGGGAGATCGGCAAGGTGCTCGCCGCCTTGCGCCAGGCCGGACAGGAGGATAACACGCTCATCATCTTTACCTCCGACCATGGCGAATGCGCCGGGGCGCACGGCTTCAACCAGAAGACCGTCTTTTACGAAGAGTCGGCGCGCGTGCCGCTGATCATCGCCTGGGGCGGCCGCACGCCGGCCGCCACCTGCGGCGAGTTGGTCAACATCGGCATCGACATCCTGCCGACGATGCTGGATTGCGCCGGACTCCCGATCTCCGGTGAGTTGCCCGGCCTCAGTCTGCGGCGCCTGGCCCAGGGCCAGCCCACCGGTCCCTGGCGCGACCACGTGGTGGTGGAAAACGACATGAGTCAGGCCGGCGCGGTGGACGGCCTGACCCCCGCCATGGAAGGTCGGATGGTCCGCACGGAACGTTATAAATACTGTGTCTTCAGCCGGGGCCTTCAGCGCGAGTCGCTGATCGACCTGCAAGCCGATCCCGGCGAAATGAACGATCTGGCCGCAGACCCGCGATATCGCGAGATCCTGCTGTCCCACCGCGCGTTGCTGGCGCGATTCGGCCGGGAGCACAACGATCCGCTTGTTGCCGAGCTTTTATCTGACGGCATGAAGTCGCGCCCGTTCACACCGAGCGCTCCGGAGGCAATCACAAATTCCGGCAACGGACGCGAAGCGGCGAAAGCCGATCTCGGAGAGATTGGCCTGAAAAACTACACATGACGACAGAAATCCTGAACAGCCCCGTGGGGGCTCCCCTTCGGGGAGAATAACTAACGCGCTGATTTAAGGCGTTATGTATAATGACCATTCGCCGACTTCACATAATTCGACCGAGTGGGATTGCGGGTTGAGTTGATTTAAGCTCGAGAATGTAAATCCATCATCGGAGGAGGCCATGTTCATGTTCACTCGCCGCTCTTTTTTAAAATGCCTCGGGGCCGGGGCGGGAACGCTCGCGCTCGGAACGCTGGCCGGGGCGGCCGAATCCGCCGCGCGGCGGCCCAATTTCATTTTCATCCTGACCGACGACCAGGGCTGGCCGGAGTCCGCCGTCCAGATGCATCCGGACGTGGCCGATTCGCGCTGCCCGTACCTCTCCACGCCGAACATGGAGCGGCTGGCCGCGTCGGGGATGCGGTTTTCGGCCGGTTACTCGCCGGGACCGCTGTGCACGCCGACGCGTCGCAGCGTACTGGTCGGCATGAGCACGGCGCGCGATCGCGGCTCCGAGTTCAAGAGCAACTTCTTCGACCCCAGCGAGCATCTGACCATCCCCAGGGCGCTCAAGGGCGTCGATCCGACTTACCGCTGCGCGCATTTCGGCAAGTGGGGCGAGAACATGGAAGCCACCCCTGACCAGTGCGGCTATGACGAAAGCGACGGCGATACTGGCAACATCACCGGCAACGGCAACGTGGCCTGGAAGCAGGGCGGCGAACAGTTCTCGCCGCGGGAGGATCCCAAACTGATCTTCAGCCTCACCGGCCGGGCGATGGATTTCATCACGCGTCAAGCCCATGCAAAACACCCGTTTTATATGCAAGTCAGTTACTATGCCGTGCACCTGCAGATCCAGTCGCGACCGGAGACGGTTGAAAAATACAAAGAAAAGGGAGCGCCGCCGCGCACTTTCCCACTGGAGTTCGCCGCCATGGCCGAGGACATGGATACCGGCATCGGCAAGTTGCTGGACAAGATCGACGCGCTGGGACTCGGCGATCGTACTTACGTGTTTCTCGGCGCGGACAACGGCGGCAGCCCTTACGGCCGCAATAACGCGCTTTATCTGAAAATGCTCGGCGTCGACGGCGCGGCGGGCCGGCCGCAGGCCACCGCCAACTCCTCCGTCACGAACGACAACGCGCCGCCCGACGCGCTGCCGGACAACTACCCGTTGCGCGGAGCCAAGCAGTGGCTTTACGAAGGCGGCATCCGCGTGCCGTTCCTCGCGCGCGGGCCGGGCATCAAGGCCAGCTCGTGGTGTCACGAGCCGGTGGCCCACTACGACCTGTTGCCGACGATGGTGGACCTGGCCGGCGGCAAGGTGCCGCGGCCTTCGGAGTTGGACGGCGGCAGCTTGCGCGAGGTGCTGGAGCATGAAGGAAAGGGAGCGGTCACGCGCGTCATCCCCGGGCTGGTCTTTCACCGGCCGGGGTTCGGACCCGGCTATTCCGTCTATCGCTCGGGTAATTGGAAACTGGTGATCACCTGGGGACCCGACGACCAGCCGTCGAAAAAGGAGCTGTTCGATCTAAGCAAAGACATCGGCGAGCAGAATAATCTGGCGGCGACGCAGCCGGACAAGACCGCGCAAATGTGGGGCGTGCTGAGCAAATACCTCAAGGAGGTCAACGCCGAAAAGGTCAGTGATTTCGTTGCTCTCGGCAGAAAAAATAAAGGCAAGGGGAAGAAGGTTCGACAGACGGCTCCGGCGTTAAAGCAGCGGGCCAGGAAAACCTGACCGGCCGGATCGCCTGTTGGGGTGGCATCGGGTAGTGTCCCCGCGTGGACTGTTTTATTACCCCGAGCGGGATATTGGTGACACCGAGCGGGGAAACCGCTACTCCAACGTTAAGCACACCGATTTCGAAAGCGACTGGCAGCGGGAGGCATGCATATGAACACTCGACCGGGCAAAAAATCCACGCGGCGCGATTTCATCGAGTCCGGTCTGTCGCTCGCCGGCGCGTCGATCATCGGTCAGGGTTGCGGGCGACCGGCGGGACTTGTGGGCCGGCAGGACGGGCCCGGGCCCGGACAATTGGCCGTGCCCGCCTCAAAGGTCGAGATCCTGGCCGAAGCGGATCTTGTCGTGTGCGGCGGGGGCTGCTCGGGCGTGACCGCGGCCGTGGCCGCCGCGCGCCGGGGGATGCGCGTGATCCTCATCGAGCGCTGGCCAACGGTGGGCGGCATGGCGACCAATGCTCTGGTTCACTGTTGGCATCGCAGCGACCGCGAGAAGCTGGTCATTTACGGACTGGTCGAAGAGTACGCCCAACGGGCCGAGAAGGAAGGCTGGATCGTCAAGGACCCCGGTTACCCGCGCGTGCATGAAACGAACTGGTTTGACCCGGAAGGAATGCGCATCGTCTGGCAACGCGTATTGAAGGAAGCGGGCGTGCGCGTCTTCGGTTACACCGCGGCCGGGGAGCCGGTCGTCGAGGATGGACGTATTCGCGCTGTGCTGGTCGAGACCAAACGCGGCCGGCGCGCCATCGCCGGGAAGATCTTCGTGGACGCCACGGGAGACGGCGACTTGGCGGCCAAGACGGGCGCAGCGTTCGACTTCGGCCGCCCCGCGGACGGCCTGGTGCAGGGAATGACGCTGATTTTCCAGTTGCGCGGGATCGACCCGTCGGCCGGCGAGCGGCGCCACAAGGCGGTGGCCGGTGTGATGGACCGGATGCGCAAGATGCGCGACCAGGGCCGGTTCCCACAGTTCAACGAAGGAACCATGGAGCACTACCTTAACTGGGCCGACAACGAGAGCCTGTGGAACATGCTGCCCGAGGCGGGCAACCCGCTCGACGAAGAGGAACTGACCCGCCTGACGACCGAGGCGCGCGAAAAACTGGTGGCTTACCTGGCGGTGTGGCGCAAGGAAGTGCCGGGATTCGAGCAGGCGGCCATCCGGCAGACGGCTTTCGCGCTCGGCGTGCGCGAGTCGCGCCGCATTCGCGGGCGCAAGACGCTGACCCGCGAGATGGTGCTGGGCGCGGCCAAGCAGTCCGACGCCATCGGACATGGCGTGTGGATGATCGACATCCATGATCCGAAAGGCACGGGTTACACAACTTATCTCGATCGCGCGGGACGAAAAATGCTCAAGGCCGGTACGAGTTACCACATCCCGCTCGGCATGTGCCTGAACTCCCGGGTGCCGAACCTGGCGGTCGTCGGCCGATGCGCTTCGTCGACGCACGAGGCCCATTCCTCCGTGCGTGTCCAGACCCACTGCATGGTGATGGGGCAAGGGATCGGCACGGCGGCGGCGATGGCCTTGAGCGCCGGCCAGGATCTGGCCCGGGTGGATGTGCCAGCGCTCCAAAAGGCGCTCCGTGCCGATGGGGTTTACCTCGAGGACGTGCCGGTCGCCTGACTCACGCCGGCCCGCCGGATGGGGAGGAAAGCATCATTAGGAAGGCGACTCGACACTTCACTTGTTATGTCCCTCATGACCTATAATGGGGGTTGAGTTATGGCTTATTGGTGGGTTTCCCAAAATCAAACATTCAAGCTAATATGCCGTCGCCAATCTGCTTCGCGTCTAATGCGGCACGTGCGTCGCTGTTTGTTCCACCGGTGCGGTTTCTATACGTGAGATTCCAGTCGGCATGCTCGTTGCCGACAATTACAAACACCGTTGTGTTGGTTGCGGTGGATGCGTCCGGGTTTGTCCCGGAATCAAAGTGCCCGTGAATTTGCCGTCGGGAGTCGATCCGTTCCGTGGTGAAGTTCGCGCAACTCACGTAGGTCACGCGAGCGAAGAGTTGGTTCGCTCCGGCGGCCACAGCGGCGGCGCAGGCGCTATCCCGATATACCTTCTCGAAACCGGCTGTAAATGGATATTGATATGTGTTAATAAGATCTTAGGTGAAACTGGCTGCCCCTTAATAAACGAAGATTGGCGCAGGGAAACAAAGGAGAATGACTGTGAGCGAACATATTTTCGGTTCGGGTCGTGAGGAATTGTCAGCACACGAAGTCAATCGGCGCCGGCGTATCGCCCAAAAGCATGGCGCGGATTTTATCTACGCACGCATGCCCGAAGGCGTGCGATATTGGTTCACTTGTGAAAGCCTGGGCGAGCCTCACGACTCCAGAATTGCCCGGGAGGTGTTGGAGGAAATTAAGGAAAAAACGAAATGAATCACTCCGGGACATCTTGATTCCGACTGAGACGCGGAAATTGGTTCGGTCCAAAACGAAAGGCCTGGAGCGGTACCCCAGGCCCCTTTTTTTTTACGGACCCAGGATGTTTATAATCCTTTGATTGTCAATAAGTTTGTCATCGCAAGGCTCGGTGTGGTTCAAAATATCGATCGGATTACCAACATCACTTTTCAGACTTTTTCCGTACTCCACCGGAAATCCTGTTTGGAGTTCAAGCTTCAGCTTGGTATCAAAAGGCATCATTACGCAAAGAACATGCGAAGGGCCGCCAAGTAGGAAGCCGGTTATGCTTAATCCACTGGAGTTCCTTGAAAAATCTCTGCGCCAGAGCAAAAAACTGAAGGTTAGAGATACAGATAAATCCGCACCACGCCGGCCTGGATGAGGGCGCTCAAGACGATGCCCGCCCCCAGGATCGCCACAACGAGGGCCGAGACGGCTGGCAGGCGGCTCAGCAGCCGCGCCCCGGCACCGCTCAGGCGCGGATGCCGGTCGGCGAATCCTCCGCCCCGGGCCATCCGTTCCATCGCGTTCTTGGTCAACACCATCGTCACGCCGATGCCGATCAACACGGCCGCCATGCCCAGGCTGAAGGCGACGATCACGACCAGCCCCCAGACCAGACGCTTGAGGTAGAGCGCCAGGATCAGGACCAGGATCGCGTCGGGGCACGGCACCAATCCGCCCGAGATCCCCAGCGACGTCAAACTCCACCGCGACACCCGTCCCCCCTGTTCGTTATCGTTATCGTAATCGTAACCGTGCTCGTGTGGATGCCCATGCCCGTGTTCATGCCCGTGTTCATGTCCGCTCCCATGCCCGTGCCCGTGTCCTCCCCCGCGCATCCGGAATATCCATATACCCATGCCCATCACCAGCAGACCCGAGATGCCCGTCAGCCATTCGTTATAGTGTCTGGGGAGCCGGTCGGCGGCGAAATAGAAGATCAAGCCCAGCAGGTAAACGCTGGCCGTGTGCGTGAGCGTGACCACCCCGCCCAGGTAAACCGCGTCGAGGACCGTGCCGCGGGAGCCGATCAGGTAGGAGGCGACGATCGTCTTGCCGTGGCCGGGGGTCAAGGCGTGGGCCATGCCGAGCAGCAGGGCGACCGTCAGCGCAGCGCCGATGAGGGTCGGGGTCAGCCTCTTGGGCGAGATGAACGCCTTGAGCCGTTCGCTCACCGCGGTAGGGCCGGCAACGCCGGCGGCCTGTTCGAGCGCGCCGTAGATGCGGCCGCTGCCGACGGCCGTCGCCGGGCCGGCGGACGTCGCCGGGCCGGCGGGCTTGGTGTCCGGCCGGCCGGTTTCGGGAGCCGTCGGCGTGGGGCCGGTCGCGGGTGTGCCGGCGCCCGGGCCCCGGTCGGGTTCCATCCTGCCGGTGCCCGGCCGGTATTCGAGGGTGACGGTGCGTTCGTCGCGCGCGAAGCTGTCGGGCCACAGGTCATACTCCTTGATGACCCGGCGCATCTCGGCCCAATCGGCCCAGAGCGAACAGAAATGGATGTCGACGGCGGGGCCGGCCTTGATTTCGATTTCCTTTTTGCCGGCGACGTCGGGGTAGTTGTCGTCGGCGAAGGTAAGGCTCGTACCGCGGGCGGTCAGCGTGTAATTGTCGGCGACGAGGCGATACGTCTTTTTGAACGGCTGGGAAAGGGCCGCCTTTCCCATCAGGCGCAGGGGGGCCGGTTTGCCGCCGATGGTCAGCGTCAGGCCGTCGCGCAAGGCCTCGCCGACCTTGGCGAAGTAAGCGTCGCTCTCGGCCTGCGTGATCACCCCGTCGCCGTCGGCGTCGATCTCGGCCGCTTCGGTGAGGGCCGCCACCTGGTTGAGGAAGATCGAGTAGGATATGTCGACCGTCGCGGCGTTGACCGTGATCAATGTTTCGTGGCCGATCTCGTTGTCGAGAGCCAGGTGGGCCCGCGCCGACGGAGGCGGGCCAATAAGCAGCGCCAGCCACACGATCCCGCGGATCCAGCCGGTGCGCGCGCGGATCTGGCGGCGTAATTTCACGGCATGATCCTTCCGGCCCTTCGATCGCGCCCGGCGCGCGCCTGGTTCAAC
This sequence comes from bacterium, assembly GCA_023480605.1. GTDB lineage: Bacteria > Sumerlaeota > Sumerlaeia > MVZB01 > MVZB01 > JAMCWS01. The sequence goes on along the minus strand of JAMCWS010000330.1, from coordinate 4,447 downwards.
GGGCGCCCTGTCAGGCCTGCATTGGCGGGCGATGCTGCCCCTGGTTGCGATCGTGCTCGCGTTCAATATTTTGCCATTCATCGTTTCTATTGCGCCGGCGCACTGGGTTCGCCGGGCGCGGCCGGAAACCGTACGGGGGGAACCGCCGTATTACCCTCCGTCGCCGGCGCCGTCTCGGTTGGGGGCGACGTCTCCGCCGGAACCGCCGCAGGAGGCGCCGCGTCCGCAGGAGGCGCCGCGTCGGCCGGCGCGCCGGGGGCGTTGTCGCTCGTACCCTCGCCGACGGCGGCGGTATCGCCCGTCTCGGCTCCGTCCTCGGGTGCCGTCTCGACCGCCGGGGGCGCTTCGCCGGCCGGGGGCGTTTCGGCCAGCGTCGGTTCGGCATAAGGGGGCGCATAGGTCACCGTCACGCGCGCGGCGGCCGGCACCGGTTCGCCGGGGGCGGGCGTCTGCTGGTGAACCTGATTGGGCAACACGCCCGGAGCGGCAGCCTGGCGCTCCTCGGCAAGCACGAGGCCCAACCGGGGCAGCAGGTCGCGCACCTCGGCGATCGTCATGCCGCGCAGGTTGGGCATCTTGCGATTCTCGTTGACGCGGCCGGTCGAGACCAGCAGGTTGACGGTCGAGCCCTGGGGGACGCCCGATCCTCCCGGGGGATCCATCGCCACGACGATGCCGCCCGCCTTGCCGGCAAAGGCGGCCTGGGCGACGTTGCCCACGTCCAGGCCCTTGCGGCGCAGCAGCACGCCGGCCACCGCCTCGGATTCGCCGCGCAGATCGGGCACCGCCACCAGCGGCGACCCCTCGCTGACGACCACCCGCACGGCCGAGCCCTTCTTGACCCGCGTGTGAGGTTGAGGAAACTGGCTGATGACCGAGCCGACCGGAACCGTGTCGTGGGTTTCTTTGTGGTCCAGCACCAGGGACAGACCGTTTTTACGCAGTTCTTCCGCGGCGTTGACGAAGGTCAGGCCCGCCAGGTTCGGCGCGTCCAACTCCGTGCCCCGGATATACCGTCCCGCGGTCCAATAACTGGCCCACATGAGCAGGGCGAAAAAAATCACCGTCGACAGGATGAAGCGCGCCAAGCGCGAAAACCAGCCCAGCGTGGCGCCGATCAGGCCGGGGCGGCGGTTACGCCGGCCGGCCGCCGGACGGCGCTGAACCGTTCCGAGTGGAGATGGACCATGGGGGGGATAGACACTGCTCGACATGACTCCGACTGTTCCAACCTCTGTTGGCGCCCCGGCCGCCGGCGCGGGCGGCTGCGGCCGGACGCCACTTTCTTTTACTTTGTTACTATAAAAATCTTTTGCATCCAAGAGGGAAAGACGTTTTAATGTGCGCCACGTGATGATTTGAATGTGATTGCGTTCCGGCGGAAGTTGTCACCAGTTGGACCCGAATGCCTTTCCCGAGGAATGTCGCCATGCGCTTGGAACAGTTCTCCAGTTTCCAGATCGGCAAAATGCTCAATGTTTCCCGCCAGGCGGTGAACCAGTGGATCGATAAGGGCTTCATCGCTTCCTACCGCACGCCGGGGGGCCATCGCCGCGTCAGCCGCGCCGACTTGTTGAGTTTCCTCCACATGCGCAGCATCCCGGTTCCCGAGCCCCTCAGGGCGTTCGACGAGGGCGATCCCGCCGCCCCGACGCTCATGATCGTCGACGACGACGTCGATTTCATCCTGCTGCTGAAGAACGCCCTGTGCACCATTCTGCCCCAGGCGCGGGTCCTGGCTTTCAACCACGGCTACCATGCCCTCATGGCGATCGGCGCCGGTTGCCCCGACCTCCTGCTTCTCGATCCGCGCCTGCTCGGGAGCGAACTCGCCGCTTTCTGCGACTGCCTCAAGAACAATCCTCTTACCCGCCAACTGCCCATCGTTCTCGTTTTCGAGGAAGAGACGCCCGTTCCCGACAAGCCGCGCCGGCGCCCGGCGGTCGATGACGCCATCCCAAAAGCTGCGCCGGTAATGGAAATCGCTGAACGCATCGCCGACCGACTGCGCCACCGCGAGGGAGCGCTCATTTCGAACTAACCCCCTTCGCCACGACGCGGCCGGTTATACCGCGGGTGGCAATACATTGCACTCCCGCGTCGTTTGGTTTGCAAACGAAATCACATCTTGGCCTTTTTTGATGTATCCCCGCCGCGTCCGGCCTGTCGCGGGCCTTGTCCATCATTAATACTACGACTTGATATTGTTTAAGTTACCCGCCCGAACCGGTATTTGTGGCCTCTGATTGCCTTGCCCGCCTTTTTTGGCATCCGGTTTGCTTTATCCATCGCCGGGTTGATTGATAAGAATGAAACGGAAAGCAGTCGTCTCCGTTTTCTTGAGTTTCCCTGAGAGAGTTCCCGTCGCGATGGAAACACACCCGTTAACCCGATCCCTTCAAAAAACCGATCGCGCCATCGACAGTTCGTTATCGCGGCGCGAGCGCTACTTTCTCACCAAGAATCTTTTCGACTGGTGCGCTTCGGCGATCGGTCTGACGATTCTCTCCCCCGTGATGATCCTGGTGGGCCTGGCCGTCAAACTGACCTCGCCGGGGCCGGTTTTTTACCGGCAATTGCGCGTTGGCATCGGCAACCGCCCCTTCATGATTTACAAGTTCCGCAGCATGCGCGTCGACGCCGAGAAGAACGGCGCCCAGTGGGCCCGGCGCAATGACCCGCGCGTGACCCCCGTCGGCGGCTTCCTGCGCCGGACCCACCTAGATGAACTCCCCCAACTCATCAACGTGCTTAAAGGCGAAATGAGCCTGGTCGGCCCCCGGCCCGAGCGGCCGATCTTCGTCAGCGAACTGAGCCAGAAGATCGAGGGTTATCCCCTGCGCCTTCGCGTCAAGCCGGGCATCACCGGCCTGGCCCAAGTGTATCATCGCTACGACGAATCGCTCGAAGACGTCAAGATCAAACTTGACTGGGACCTGCGCTACCTTGAAACCTGCGGTTTCCTGGTGGACATCAAAATCATTTGGAACACCTTCTGGTCGCTCGTCAGCGGCCGCACCCACGACGTCGGCGCCGCCTCCCGCCCGGTGTCGTAAAACCTCCTCACCCCCTGATCGCCAATCCCTCCCAACTGCGCGAGGATGACCGACCGAGTCATCCTCGCTTTTTTGCGTCTCCCGCGCCTCACCGGATCTCAACGAATTGATTAGGCCGTGGCTTGGTCCGTTCGGTGTGTTTTTTCGTGCGTTTTCGTGTGCTTTCATGGCTAATACTGTCTAATTTGCTTTCGCCGATTCCGAGGAGTATGCCGCTTTATGCACGAAATCGCCAACCTGGTGTCCGCTCTGTCCGGCTGGGTCTGGGGGCCGCCGATGCTGGTGCTGCTGGTCGGCACCGGGCTCTACCTGACGATCCTCCTGCGCGGGGTGCAATTCCGCGCCCTGCCCCACGCGTTTCGCCTGATTTTCCGCCGCGAGGAAGCCACCGGCGACATCACCCACTTCGGCGCCCTGATGACCGCCCTGGCGGCTACGGTGGGCACCGGCAACATCGTCGGCGTGGCCACGGCCATCTGGCTGGGCGGGCCGGGCGCGGTTTTCTGGATGTGGGTGACGGGCCTGGTCGGCATGGCCACCAAGTATGCCGAGGCCGTGCTGGCGGTCAAATATCGCGTCGCCGGGCCGCGCGGTATGAGCGGCGGGCCGATGTATTACCTCGCGCGCGGGGCCGGTCTCCCTTGGCTGGGCGTGCTATTCGCCGTTTTCGCCTCGCTGGCCGCCTTCGGCATCGGCGACATGGCCCAGTCCAATGCCGTCGCCGGCCATTTCGCCACTGTCGTCGGCGTTCCCGCCTGGATCACCGGCGTCGTGCTGATGATCATGACCGGTTTGGTCATTATCGGCGGCATCAAGTCGATCAGCCGTTTCGCCTCGGTCCTCGTGCCGGTGATGATCGTCGGCTACGTCATCGGCGGCTTGTGGGCCCTGGGCGCCCACATCGACCGCATCCCCCACGCCCTGGCGCTGATCTTCACTCATGCCTTCACGCCCATCTCGGCCACCGGGGGATTCGCCGGGGCGGCCGTCGCCGGGGCGATCCGCTACGGCATCGCCCGGGGCGTTTTCTCGAACGAATCGGGCCTGGGATCCTCGCCGATCGCGGCCGCGGCGGCCAAAACCAACGACCCCACCGTCCAGGCGCTGGTCAGCATGACCCAGACTTTCATCGACACGCTGGTGGTCTGCTCGATGACGGCCCTTGTCATCCTGATCACCGATGCCTGGCGGGAGCCCGGCATCACCGGCGCGGCGCTGACCTCCAAGAGCTTCGTGGCCGCCATCGGCCCCGTCGGCGGCTGGCTGGTTCTGTTCGCCAATGCCACCTTCGCCTACTCGACCTTGATCGGCTGGGTTTATTACGGCGAAAAATCGATCGAATACCTTCTCGGCCCCCGGGCGGTGGTCCCATACCGGATTCTCTCCACCGC
>JAMCWS010000027.1:940-3372 GCA_023480605.1 bacterium | reverse complement strand
CGGTGACGGCTCGCCGGCGGGCGCGCCGCGCGGCGGGCGGCTACGCGTCGGCCGAGCATCGCCCTGGCGGGCCTCGCCTGCGGCCCTGGGCGCGGCTGATGCTTGGCCTGGTGCTTGTCTGCACCCTCGTTCTGGCGGCGACGGGTTTCATCGCCTCCCTGATTTGGGCCCAGCCTCTCAGCGGTGTCATGCTGCTCGTGCACACCTGTTTCGGCGCGGCGTTCGCGGTCGGCTTGGCGGTGGCGGCGTTCGCGGTCGGCTTGGCGGTGCTGGTCGTCGGCTGCTCCGAGCCTTGCCGTCTGACCGACGCCGACTTGTCCTGCTGCGGGAATGGCGGCGCGGCGTCCGCCCGGCCGGGGGGATACGCCCGCGACCGGAAAATCGCCTTCTGGGGTCTGGTGCTGTTCGGGTTTATCTCGACGATGACGATCCGTTTGTGCATGATGCATCTTTTCGGAACAGATGGGCAGGCGGCGCTGGTGGCCATCCATCGCTATTCGGCCCTGGCGCTGCTGCTTACCGGAATCGCCCTTGGCGTTAACAGGATGTTCGTCAACACAATGAAATCCGCCTGACTGAAAATCCCACGAGAAGCGAGGCAGGGGAGAAGCGATGACTACCGCAAGCGATCAGGTCGTTCAAGACGCCGGCTCACAATCCGGCAAATACCGGTCGGCCGGCATACACGACAGCCGCCTATTCCTGGGCAGTTGTTTCGCCCTGATCGCCACGGCGGTGGCTTTCGCCGTCGTCGGCGACATCATGGGCGCCCTCAAGGAGCAGTTCATCCTGACCAACGAGCAGGTGGGGGCGATTGGTGGAGCGGCTTTGTGGGGCTTCACGATCTCGATTTTCGTCTTCGGCCCCCTGTGCGACATCATCGGGATGCGCGTCATGCTCCGCATGGCCCTCATCGGCCATGTCGCCGGCGTCCTGCTGATGATTTTCGCCGGCAGTCTGAAGCAGTTCGGCGGCACCAGTTACATGTGGTTGTTCGCCGGCGCCCTCGTTTTGTCGATGGGCAACGGGCTGGTCGAGGCGGTCTGCAATCCGCTGGTCGCGACAATCTTCCCCGACCGCAAGACGCAGAAGCTCAATCAGTTTCACGTCTGGTTTCCCGGCGGCATCGTGATCGGCGGCCTGGCCTGCTACTTCCTGAATCAAGCGCCGTCGGCGTCCTCGAACGCTTCGTTGTGGCAGGTGAAACTCGGCCTGATCCTGATCCCCGCCATCGTTTACGGCCTTCTGTTTACCCGCCAGCGCTTCCCGGCCACCGAAAGCCACCAGTCGGGCGTCAGCTTCGGCGGCATGTGCGAAGCCACCTTCCTGCGGCCGCTTTTCCTCCTACTGCTGTTCTGCATGATGTTGACGGCCTCGATCGAACTGGGCCCCAACCGGTGGGTATCGGACGTGCTGACTTCGGGCGGCATCCCGGGCATTCTCGTGCTGGTGTGGATCAGCGCCCTGATGGCGGTGTTGCGGTTCTTTGCCGGCCCGATTGTGCACCGACTGTCGCCCACCGGCATTTTATTCGGATCGGCGATCCTGTCGGGCCTGGGCCTGTTCTGGCTCAGTTATTCCAATCACATCGTCATGGCCTTCGTCGCGGCGACGGTTTTCGCCGTCGGCGTCTGTTACTTCTGGCCGACGATGCTGGGCGTCGCCTCCGAGCGCGTGCCCCGCGGCGGCGCGCTGGCGCTGGCCCTGCTGGGCGGCCTGGGCACCCTGATTGTCGGCGCCGTGACCACCAAGGAAATGGGCAAAATCGTCGACCGTTATGCCTACGCGCAAATGGATCCGGCCAAGACCACAAGCGTCTTGAACGAGACGGTCGCCGCGTTGCCGACCTTGGCCCAGAAAGCCTCGCCGGTCGACAAGGCGGAAATCGAGGCGGCCATCAAGGCGGCCCAGGACGTCGTTCAGCGGACGCAGGCGTCGGGCAAATTACCCGAACTCGACACGGCCAACGCCCTGCGCGAAGTGATCAAGATGGGCGGCGATTCGTCCGCCGCCGTCGAGGCCAAGGCTATTCTCGGTCCGGCCGAGAATTATGGCGGACGCATATCGTTCCGTTATGTTTCGGCCCTCTCGGTCATCCTGGTCATCATTTTCGGCGGCCTTTACCTGAGCGACCTGCGCAAGGGCGGCTACAGGGCCGAAAGAATCTGACCGGCGGACCGGAGCCGGCCCGGCCCGTCAAGGGCTTTGCATTTCGAACCGGATTGTCCTATGATACGGAACAAAACCGGCGATGAATCGTCTGGAGATGTGGAGAGGTAACAAGTCATGAAAACCGTTCGTACCCTCGCCTGCCTGGCAGGCTTGTTCGCACTCGCCGCCCTGACGGCACCCGTGGCCCCGGCGCAGGAAGGCGACCGGAAAGCCCCCGAGGCCAAGGCGGCCGACCCCGCCACCAGCGCGCCCAAGGACCT
>JAMCWS010000027.1:0-930 GCA_023480605.1 bacterium | reverse complement strand
GGCGTGACGAAGCTGGCCCTCAAGAAGGAAGTCGGCGGCAGCGACACCGAGCCGATCATCGGCGAGATGGGCCTGATCACCGACGGCGTCAAGGACGGCGCCGACGGCAATTACGTCGAGTTCGGCCCCGGGCACCAGTATGTGCAGGTCGACCTGGGTCAGAAGTCGGCCATCTACGCCGTCGCCGTCTGGCATTTCCACAGCCAGGCGCGCGTGTACCATGACATCGTCGTTCAGGTCGCCGACGACCCGGATTTCATCACGAATGTCCAGACTGTTTACAACAACGATCACGACAACTCGTCGGGCCTGGGCGTTGGCAAGGACAAGGAATACATCGAGACCTTCGAAGGCCGCCTGATCGACGCCAAAGGGGCCAAGGGCCGTTACGTGCGTCTCTACAGCAACGGCAACACGGCCAACGATCTGAACCACTACATTGAAGTCGAGATTTACGGCAAGCCGGTTCAGTAAGTCTGGCTGCCTCGAAGGGCGCCAATGGTGCTGATCCCGGTGATGGCGGCCATTGTGGCGGGGGCGCTTTTTATGCGCCTCCCCGGCCTGCGCCACCGGCCGATGCACGTCGACGAAGCCGTCCAGGCCGTCAAGACGGGCCTGCTCTTCGACAGCGGCCACTACCGTTACAATCCGCATGAGTTTCACGGCCCCAGCCTTTATTACCTGACCTTGCCGACGCTGTGGGCCAAGAGAATCCAGCGTTTCGCCCAGGCCGACGAGGCCACCTTCCGGCGGGTGACGGTGGTGTTCGGCGTTGGGTTGATCGTGCTGCTGCTGCTGGTCGCCGACGGGCTGGGGCTGACCGAGACGCTCGCCGCGGCGATACTCATGGCCATTTCGCCGGCGATGGTTTTTTACAGCCGCTATTACATCCAGGAGATGCTGCTCGTTTTTTTCAGCTTTGCGGCCATC
>JAMCWS010000074.1 GCA_023480605.1 bacterium | reverse complement strand
GCCGGCCTTTATCCCGGTGGTTTTCGAACTGACCGTTCTGTTGTCGGCCTTCGGCGCCCTGTTCGGTTTCCTGACCCTCAGCCGGTTGCCGATGCACTACCATCCGCTGTTCAAGTGTGCCGGATTCGCCCGCGTGACCACCGACGGCTTTTATCTCTCCATCGACGCCCGCGACCCGGCGTTCGATCCCCAGCGCAGCCGCGAGATCCTTGAATCCCTCGGCGGCAGCAACATCGCCCTCCTGGAGCCGTAACGACCGTGCGCCGATCCATCCTCATTTTCCTGATCGTTTGCGGACTGGCCGCCTGCCGGGGGCAACAGTCCGAAAACCCGCCCCTCCACGGGATTCGCAACATGATGATCCAGTGGCGTTTCGACCCCCAGTCGCGAAACCCCCTTTTCCCGGACGAGCGCGCCCAGCGCGTCCCCGTCCCCGGCACCGTCGAGCGGGACCGCCTCATGCTCGATCCCGCCTTCTGGCAGGGCCGAAATCCCGACGGAACGTTCGTTCACGCCGGCCCCGTTCCCGTCACCATGGATCTGCTTCGCCGGGGCCGGGAGCGATTCAATATCTATTGCGGCGTTTGCCACGACCGCACCGGCTCCGGCCAAGGCCTCCCCGTCACCCAATACCAGGGCATGGCGCCCCCGCCCACCTATCACCAGGACCGCATCCGTTACATGGCCGACGGGCAAATCTTCGACACGATCACCCACGGCGTGCGCACCATGCCCGCTTATCGCTACCAGATACCCGAAGCCGACCGCTGGGCGATCATCGCCTATGTGCGCGCCTTGCAGCGCAGCCAGCACGCCACCCTGGCCGACGTTCCCGCCGACCGGGCCGGCACATTGGATTGACCGCCATGCGCATTCGCGACGACAAAGACGAATCATATCGTTTTCAGGGTCCCGGGGCCGGCGCCCTGGCGCGCGGCGCTTTCGCTGCCGCCCTGGCCTGCCTTGCGGTGGCCGCCGCCTCGTTGTTTGGCGAGGTCGGCCGCGCGCGCTTCGCATTTGCGTGGCTGGCGGCTTGGACTTATTACCTTTCGCTGGTGCTTGGCGTCTTCTTTTTCGTCATGCTGCACCACCTCAGCGGCGCCCGCTGGAGCGTCGTGTTGCGGCGCCTGGCTGAGGGAATCATGATGCTCCTGCCAGCGTTGATGGTGCTTTTCATCCCCATCCTTTTCATGCTCGACGACCTCTACCCCTGGGCCCGCCCCCAGGTTGCCGTGGCCGACCCCGCCATTCGCCACAAAATTCTCTATCTTAATCCGCCGTTCTTCATGGTTCGCGTGTTCGTTTATTTCGCGATTTGGATTGTACTCGCCCGCCTGCTTTTCCAGCGTTCGCTGCGCCAGGATCAGACGGCCGATCCGGCCATGCTCGATTCGATGCGCCGCTGGAGCGCGCCCGGCATGCTGCTCTATTCGTTGACGGTGACCTTCGCCGCGATCGACTGGGTGATGTCGCTCGAACCGGATTGGGTTTCGACCATCTTCGGCGTTTATTTTTTTGCCGGCGCGTTTGTCGGCTCGTTGGCGCTCTTGATCCTGGCCGCCTTCGCCATGGGCTCGCCCGCAGCCTTGGGGCCGGCCATCACCGCCGAACACCATCACGATCTTGGCAAACTCCTCTTCGCGTTCCTCATCTTCTGGGCCTACATCGCCTTCTCGCAGATGATGCTCATCTGGATGGCTAACCTGCCCGACGAAACTTTCTGGTATCGCCAGCGCTGGGAGCCCCTGCCGTGGCGCGCCGTGAGTTGGTCGCTGCTGATCGGCCAGTTCATCATCCCGTGCGCCATGCTGCTGCCGCGCTGGGTCAAACGCAACCGCCTGACCCTCGCGCTCGTTTCCATCATTGTGCTGGCCATGCATTACGTCGACATCTACTGGATAATCATGCCGGCGCTCAACCCCGCTCGCCCTCCTTGGCACTGGCTCGATTTCCTCCTTCTGGCCGGCATGGGCTTCCTTCTGGCCGGCATCTGCTTGTGGCGCATGCGCCAGTATCCGCTCGTGCCCGTCGGCGATCCCTATCTGGAGGAGTCGCTGTCGTTTGAAAACGTGTAGATCCTCTGTATTACTTGGTCGGAAAGGCTCAAATCAACCATGCCATGCCAATAACCACCACTCTTTCGACCTATAGGTCCCATACGTCCCATAGGTTTTTTTTTGGTCCTTTACATCCTTCAGGTTCTTTCCCGGTCGCCGTAACTCGCCAAGGAAGGTTTCCCCATGACCGACTCCGCGCCGCAACCCGCCTCGACCCCCCCGCCCAGCCGTGCCGTGGGCGTGATGATCGTCGGTCTGTTCATCCTGCTTTTCCTGATGGTGTTGGCGCTTGCCTATTTGTACGAGCGCGCCGCGCGCCGCCGCTTCGCCGCCGCCCAGCCCAATCCGGCCGCCGCGCTGCAAAACCTGCGCGCTCGCGAGGCGCAGATGCTCGATCATTACGGCTACGTGGAACGCGACAAGGGAATCGCCCGGATTCCGATCGAGCGGGCGATGGAACTCGAAGCCCGCCGGCCCTGGCACAAGGATTTCCCCACCACCGCTTCTTCCCCCTGACCGTCCCGCCTTCTCGTCACCCGTGACGGCGCTCTTAAATCGCTCGCCGGTCGTTCCATATCGATCCGGGAGTCAAACCAGCCCGATGCGCACAAAATCACATATCCCCGCCGGCGCTGCCCACTCCATCGGCCCACACGCCGCCGAACCGACCCTGGTCTGGTTTCGGCGCGACCTGCGCCTCGAAGACAATCCGGCACTCGCCGCGGCCGCCGCGAACGGCCGCCCCGTCATCCCGGTTTTCGTCTGGGATCCGGATGCCGAAAACGGTTGGCCGCTCGGTCCCTCCGCCCGTTGGTGGCTGCGCCGCTCGCTCGAGTCATTCGACCAGTCCCTGCGGGCACTGGGGTCGCGGCTGACATGCCTCCGCGGCGAAACGGCACCCACATTACGGCGTCTGACCGCCGCCACCGGTGCCGGGGCCGTGTATTGGAATCGTCTTTACGAGCCGGCCCAGCGGGCGCTCGAAGGGCGCGTCGAGACGGCGCTCCAGGCCGACGGCCGGACGGCTGCGTCGTTCAACGCCGCGCTTCTGGTCGAACCGTGGGAGTTGCTCAACCTAGCCGGGGCGCCTTACCGGATGTTCACGCCGTTCTATAGGGCATTTCTCGGGCGAGGGGAGCCGCCGCCGCCCCGGTCGGCGCCCGAGCGAATCGGCGCACCGGCGTGCTGGCCCCGGTCGATCGCGCCAGGGCAGTTGGGCATCGAGTCCGCCGGTTATGCGCACCCCGGCATCATGTCCACCGCCAGCCGGTTGGCGACGCCCGGCTGCCATTGCGC
>JAMCWS010000415.1 GCA_023480605.1 bacterium | reverse complement strand
CCCGGAAAGACTTAAATGCTGAAGTAACTTGAGTTCACTGTATTATCTACGCGCCGGAACCGGAAACAGGATATTATTAGTATAAAACAAAAGGAAAGTGGCGCATTTCATATCTGAATGGACATCTCGTTCTCCCCTGTACTACTAACCTTCAGTTCCTTGCTCCGGCGCACGGATTATACAAGGAACTCAAGTAGATTATACATTGTCGGCTTACTACTTGGCGGTCCTTCGCGTGTTCATTGCGGTTCTATGCGTAACGATGTTTTCGATACCAAGCCGAAGCTTGAACTCCAAACAGGATTTCCGGCATTTTGGTTGCGGCTTCGCCGCGCAAAGTATTATAGTATTATATAACATGTTTGGATCCCATGGTATCATATGCCGGGATACTCATCGGGCGGCGCGCCCATATGGTTGTAAGGAAAATCGAGCGTCGTCTAGGGATGGCGGATAAGGTACATCGATTACGCTTGCGATGACGATAGCAATCCGGGGCCTGCGTCATTCGACCATCTGGGTGTGACGGGCAGCGGTTTTCAGGATTATACATCCATTCCCATCTTGACGGAAAACGCAAAGGGCGCGATAATCATACACAAAAGGAGGTGATTGGGACCGACACCAACATCTCTCTCGCCTTTTGACGTCCGGCGCCGAAAATCGTGCTTGTATCAATCCATTGAACAGTCGAATCGTTTCTGGTGCGAAGCCCGGTTTTGGGGGCCCGCGAAACGGCGAACGTATGCAGGACGTTAATCACCATGAAAAAAAGCATACAATATATATACATGACGGCAACCGGCGCCTCAATCGCGGCGCTGCTGCTCGTTTCCTGCGTGGCGGCGCGGCCGTCGCCGCCGTCGACTTCGGATCCGCCCGCGCCGGCCGTCGAGGCTACCCCGGCCGCTCCAATGACGCCAGCGATCGGTACGCCGGCGGCGGCGCCCAGGCCGACAGCGCCGGCCGCAGCCGAAACCTCCGCTCCGGCCGGCTTCCAAATGCTGAGCGCCGATGAACTCGACAAACTGGTCGCGCCCATCGCGCTTTATCCCGATGCGTTGGTGGCGCAGATACTCTCGGCCGCGACCAATCCACTCGACATCGTCGAGGCGGACCGTTTTCTGAAAGAAAACAACGACCCCTCGATGATCGACAGCCAAAAGTGGGACCCGAGCGTCAAAGCCCTGGCCCACTACCCCCGGGTGATTGACATGATGAACACCGACCTGGATTGGACCCGCCAGTTGGGAGAAGCCGTGATCAACCAGCAACAGGATGTGCTCGACGCCATTCAGCGCCTTCGGCGCCAAGCCGAAGAGTCGGGAGCGCTCACCAGCACGCCACAGCAGACCGTCCGGCAGGAGGGACCGGATATCATCATCGTGCCGGCGAATCCCCAGGTGATTTACGTGCCCGAATATAATCCGGACGTGGTTTATTACACCCGGGGCACAACCTGGCTTTGGCCACCGGTGTCGTTCGGCCGGGCCTGCTACGCGGGCCCGTGGCTGAACCTGGATTGCGACTGGGATGACCATTTCATCTGCTACGGTTTCTGGGACTTTCGCCACGGATTCATTCGCGGCGACCACGACCATTTCCGCCACCGCGACCGCGACCATTACTTCTTCGGCTTCGGCCATCGCGACGATCGCTTCGACTTCGACCACGGCCGCTGGAATGGCTCGGTCGGCGTCGTCGGCCATGAAGGACGGTGGCGGCCGCGTTTCGACGGCCGACGGGGCTCGGGCCTGGGAGGGCCCGGCGTCGATCCGGCCATAATCTCACGCGGACTCAGCGAGCGTTCGCGTTTTCCCGGCGGTGTTCGCGACACCTTCCGCGCCGGCCGGCTGGCCAACGCTTATCCCGGCGATCGCGGCGATGGGCGGCCGGGATCGTCATACACGCCGACGAATCCGCCTGCCGGAGGCGATCGCATCGGCCGCCTGGGCGCCTCACCGAGCGAGCGCGGCAGCCAAACCAACCGGTTTGCGCCGCGCAGCCCGTCGCTCTTCAGTGGCCCGCAAGACAGCCGGGACGCCAGGGCAACGATGCGGACCAACCGGATCGAAGGCATCGGCGGCATGCGCGGCGCCATGCAGTTCCGAAGCAGCACCGTCACGCCGAGCCGGCCTATTGCCCCGCGCCAATCTTTCGCGCCCAGCCGGACCATCGCCCCGCGCGAATCCTTCGCCCCGCGCCGCGTGATCGTCCCGCGCGACTCTTTCGCGCCCAGTCGATCGTTCGCCCCGAACCGGTCGTTCGCCCCGATGAGATCGTTCGATGAATCGCGAAGTTTCGGCGGCATCAGATCATCACTGGGTGGCGGCCGCTCTTTCGATAGCGGCCGCTCCTTCGGCGGCGGGCGCTCCTTCGGTAGCGGGCGCTCCTTCGGTGGCGGGCGCTCCTTCGGCGGCGGCTTTCATGGCGGCGGCCGCGGCCGTTGAGCCCGCCGCCCGCCTGAACCGTGGCATTTCGCTCCGGATTTCCCAACGAGCAATTCCGGAGTTCTTTTTATGTCATAAACCTTATGAACAAACGCCTTGCGATTTGTGCGCGGCGGCCCATACTCGATTTCGTGCCATGAATGTTATTTCGCGCGGGGTCGGCCGTCATGGAAACATCGAAATATCTCAAGGTTGCCGGGGCGCAGCTCTCGGTCACACGCGATATCGACGCCAACATCGCGGCCATCGGCCGGGCGATCGACTACGCCGCCGGCGAGGGGGCCGACATCCTGCTGACGCCGGAAGGCTCGCTCAGCGGCTACCACGCGGCCTTCGACGCCGCCGCGACCGCCCAGGGCCTGGGCGTCGTTGTCGCCCGCGCCGCCGCCGCCGGGCTCGCGCTGGCCCTGGGGACTTGTTTCGAGGAGGAAAACGGCCGCCGTTACAACGAATTGCGTTTCCATGACCGGACGGGGCGCCTCGTCGGTTTCCACACAAAAACACTTCTCTGCGGCTCGCTCGACGAACCTCGCCGGGGTGAGATCACCGAGTTCGCCACGCGTCCTTTGCGGACGTTCGACCTGGATAGCCTGCGCGTCGGAGGCCTTATTTGCAACGACATGTGGGCCAACCCCGGCTGCACCCCCATGCCCGACACCCATCTGGCGCGACGCCTGGCCGAGATGGGCGCGCGCGTCATCTTCCACGCCGTCAACGGCGGGCGCAACGGCAGCGAGTTCTCGCGCACGACCTGCTGGAACTACCACGAATCGAACCTGATCATGCGCGCCATGGCCGCCCGAGTCTGGATCGTGACGGCCGACAACTGCGCCCCCACCGACATCCCATGCAGCGCCCCCTCGGGCGTCATCAGTCCGAACGGTCAATGGGTCGTGAAGACCGAGCCGCAGAGAAGTG
>JAMCWS010000339.1 GCA_023480605.1 bacterium | reverse complement strand
TATGGCCGCGCGCCTTCATGCCGGCGATGTGGCCGATCGTCTTGGCCATGAAGTGCGCGTCGCCGGCGGCGAAGGTTTCATCCATGAGGAGGATTTCGGGGGCGAGCTGCATGGCGACGGCGAACCCCAGGCGCGTCGTCATGCCCGAGCTGAAATGCTTGACGGGCATGTCCATGAAGCGTTCGAGTTCGGCGAAACTGATGATCGCGGGCAGGAGGGCGTCGACCTGGCGCTCGCTCAGACCGAGTAGCGCGCCGTTGAGGTAGACGTTTTCGATGGCGGTCAGCTCGGGGTGGAAGCCGGCGCCCCGTTCCAACAACGCGCCGATGCGGCCGCGCGCCTCGAACCCGCCGCGCTCAGGCTGCATCACGCCGGCCAGGATTTTCATGAGCGTCGATTTGCCCGACCCATTAGGCCCAATGATGCCCAGCGTCCGCCCCGGTTCAACCGAAAAGCTCACCCCGCGCAAAGCCCAAAACCGGTCGTGGCGCCGCGACCGCCGCTCGCGCCGCGGATCGGCGCCGCCATCCGCCTCGCGCGCGACGCGGAACGATTTGGCAAGGTGGGTGACGGTGAGGGCGGCGGGCATGGATATCTTTTTCTTAGCCACGAAATGACACGAAAAAACACGATATAATACACGATCTGCGGGAGTAACTGTGTGGAGTCCTTACGCTATCCGCGGAGTTTGGCCAACGCTGTTTTCGTGTTAATTCGTGTCATTTCGTGGCTATTATTCATCACCCTTCAATCCCTACCTTCAGGAAATACTCGATCGTTTGCCTCAACCCCTCCTCGATCGGCGCTTTCGATTCCCAGCCCAGACGTTCGCGCGCCTTGGTGATGTCGGGGCGGCGGGTCCTGGGGTCGTCGATGGGGAGCTCCTTGTGAATGATGCCGGCCGTATTGCCGGTCAGGCGGTTGATGAGCTGGGCGAATTGCAGGATGGTATATTCGTCTTGCGAGCCGATGTTGACCGGTTCGCGTTCGTCGGAGTGGAGCAGGCGCCAGATGCCTTCGACCAGATCGTCGACGTAGGTGAAGCTGCGCGTCTGGCTGCCGTCGCCGAAGACCGTCAGCGGCTGGCCATGGAGAGCCTGGTCGACGAAGGCCGGCACGACGCGTCCGTCGCGCAGGCGCATGCGGGGGCCGTAGGTGTTGAAGATGCGGACGATGCGCGTCTCCAGGCCGTGATAGCGCTGGTAGGCCATCGTCATCGCCTCGGCGAATCGCTTGGCCTCGTCGTAAACGCCACGCGGCCCGATCGGGTTGACGTGGCCCCAGTAAGTCTCAGGCTGGGGGTGGACCTGCGGGTCGCCGTAAACTTCCGACGTCGAAGCGAGCAGAAACCGTGCCTTTTTCTCGCGCGCCAGCCCCAGGCTTTTATGGGTGCCCAGCGCGCCGACTTTGAGCGTCTGGATGGGGAGTTTCAAGTAGTCGATGGGCGAGGCCGGCGAGGCGAAATGAAGGACGTAATCGACCGGGCCGGTGATGTAGAGATATTCCGTCACGTCCTGCTTGATGAAACGAAACCGTTCGGACCGGATGTGGTCGATGTTGGCGAGCGAACCGGTCACCAGGTTGTCGATGGCGACCACTTCGTGGCCTTCGGCGAGGAAACGATCGACCAGGTGTGACCCCAGGAAGCCGGCGCCGCCGGTGATGATGGTGCGGGGCATCGGAAGGTCCTTTCAGTTATTCTCACCGACCAATGTAGATTGCAGGCCGACAAAGTCAATTCGTATCGACCACGCAACAAGTGGCGTGTCAACGAAGCAAGCGGCGGGGCGGCCGGCCGCCGGCTATCGCGCCGCACGCGAAAAGGGCGCCCCGCCGGGCGCCCTTTCGTTTCTTCGCAAGGATTGCGGCAACCGTTCAGGCCGCCGCCGGACGGCCTTCCCAGATCATGAAAGCTTTGAGATACTTGACGCCCTCGTCGAGCAGGATGTCGTGGAAGACATCCTTGGCCGCGCCTTCGGCCACCCGAGCCGCGGGACTGGGCAGGGCAGGGGTTCGGGGGGCGGTCGTCGCCGCGTCGTCGCCGGATGGCTCGGCGGCAGGCGGCGCCGGCACGATGCCGCGAGTGGGCGAGGTAAGGCCGCCGGTGGTCGGCGTGTCGGCGCCGCCGGGGGTCGCCTGGCCCTTGGGCGCGGCTGGCTCAACCATATTCGGCTCGCCGAGCAGGCCGTGGCGCAGCAGCGCCAGTTCATGTCCCGGAGGCAACTCGACGCCGATGTCGGGCTTGATGCCTTTGCTTTCCTGGATGGAAACTCCCGCCGGCGTGTAGTAGAGCGCCGTCGTCAGGCGGATGCCCGAGCCGCGCGGATTGCCGTCGTCGTCGGTCTCCAGCGAGTTCTTGAGCGCGCTGATGGTCTGGACCGAGCCCTTTCCGAAAGTCGAGGAGCCCTTGGGTCCCATGATCACGCCCCGCTTGGTGTCCTTCATCGCTCCGGTGAAAATTTCCGAGGCTGACGCCGAACCGTGATTGACGAGCACCAGCAGCGGTACCGAGGGCGGGCAGATGGGGTCTTCAAGTGAATAATATTCGCGGTTGTTGGCGGAATTGCGGCCGCGGATCGAAACGATGAGCTGTTTCTTGGGCAGGAACATGTCGCAAATCTTGACGGCCTCGTCGAGCAGGCCGCCCGGATCATTGCGCAGGTCGACGATGATGCCCTTGACGCCCTTGCGGTTGAAGTCCTTGAGGGCTCCGCGAACGGCGCCGGACGTGTCGGCCTTGAATTGCGAAATCCGCAGGTAGCCGATGTCCCCGTCGATGATTTTCGAGAAGACGCTCTCGACCTTGATCGTCTCGCGGCGGATCTCGAAGTTGAGCGGCTCGGGAACCCCCTCCCGGTAGATTTTCAACTTGACCGTCGATCCCTCGGGGCCGGTCAGTTTCTTGACGGCCTCAATGATGGTGATATCCTTGGTGCTCTGGCCGTCGATCTCGACGATGCGGTCCCAGGGCATGACGCCGGCCTTGGCGCCCGGCGTGCCGGGGATGGGCGAGACGACTGTCAGTATATTGTCGCGTATCTGGATTTGCAGCCCGACGCCCGAATACTCCCCTTCGGTGTCGCGGATGAGCATCTCCTGATCGTCGGGGGGGAGCCACGAACTGTGGCCGTCGAGTGTGGCGAACATGCCGTTGATGGCCCCTTCGTAGAGTTGCCTGGCCGGCACGTCGGTCACGTATTGTTGGCGAATCTTCTCGAAGACTTCGCTGAAGACGTCGGCGAATTGGTAGAATTCGGGGTCGTTCTTGCGCTGGGTCTCCATCGCGGCGATGCGTTGGGGCATCTTGGTCACCAGCGCCACGCCCATGAGAAACATCAGGGTGCAGAGGATGATCAGCCGGCGCTCAAGCGCCCCCGTGCGTGAAAATCGATGCTTCAAGGTTGGTTGCCCTCTTTCGTTTGGATCGGCCGGCCCAAGCGCCTGACCCCACGGACCGATACACGCCGCCGGGTCCGGCCGCGCATATTTGCCTCACTATAACAAAAGGAGTTAGGGTAATGCAATATCGCCGCGCCGGGCGCGCGGGAAAATTGTCCGCTCCGTGCGCGGCCCGGCTTTTGCGGCTTGACAAGCCGTGCGCCGATTGACGATAAACGCATACTCGGATGGCTTCTTCACCCGGATTCGTCGATGGCAACGGAAAGGATTAACGTCCATGAGCGGAATCTCGCGCCGTCAATTCGTATTCGGCTCGCTGGCTGCCGGCTCGGCGGCCGCCGCCACGTTCGCCGCCGGTTCGCACGCCGCGGCCGCGGCCCCCGCCCGCCGGACGGACGGCGCGGCCCGCCGGCCCAACATCATCTGGATCCAGACCGACGAGCAGCGGCCCGACTCGCTGGGCTGCTACGGCTCGGCCTGGGCCCGCACACCCAACCTCGACTGCCTGGCCGCGCGCGGCACGGTCTTTCACGAGTGCCACGTTCAGAGCCCGGTGTGCGTCCCCTGCCGCACGTCGATGCTGTCGGGGCGCTATCCCCAAGAGACCGGCGTCTTCGATAACACGAAAGCCAACAAGGACGGCGTGCTCGCCCCCGGGCTCAAAATGTTTCCCAACCTGTTTGCCGACGCCGGTTATCGCACGGCAAGCTTCGGCAAGTGGCACACCCCCAAACACCCCACCTGGCAGACGAATAACGCCTTCGATATCTTTCACAACGTCGTCGGGTATTACGAACTGCCGGCGCCCTATTCCGAGTCCGAGCACCGCGTCGTCAAGCGGCCGGGCGCCAGTCCAATCATCCTGGGTGGCATCTACCCCTACCACGACTGGGGCACCACCATCTCAAGCCACGTGACCGACCTGGCGATCGCCTGGCTGCGCGAGGCGGCCGCCGCTGGCGAACCGTTCCTGCTGCGCGTATCGCACGTGTGGCCCCACACGCCGGTGCTCGTGCCGCGCCCCTGGGACGCGATATACGATCCGGACCGGATACCCTGTAACGGCGGCGACACGGCGGCCAACCGCGAAGCGTTCGCCGGACGCGCCGCATATGACCGTCAGTTCGCGGCGAAACAGAAAGGCATGGAGATCCCCGTGGAGACGTGGCGCCGCATCTGCGCCGATTATTACGGCCTGTGCGCCCACGTCGACCACGAAGTCGGACGGCTGATGCGGGTCGTCGAGGAACTCGGGCTGACCGGCAACACGATCATCGCCTACAACGCCGACCATGGCAAGAGCCTGGGCGAGGCGGGCTTGTGCGAAAAGGGAACGTTCGACCGCGAAGTCTGGCGCGTGCCGTTTCTGCTCTCGTGGCCCGGCGTCATCCCCGAGGGCGAACACCGCCGCGATCTCATGGAACTGATCGACTTCGGCCCGACGCTGTTCGCGCTTGCCGGCCTGAGGCCCGATCCCGGCAGGCACGGGCGCAATCTGTTTGACTCGCGCGAATCCGAGGCCGTTTACGGCGTCATCGACCTGGGGCCTTTCCGGCGCGCCGCCGTCCGCACCCGGCGCTATCGCTTCGACTGCACGCTGGCCATCAAGGGCGAATCCGTCGGTTACGAGGCATGCGATCCCAACTTGTTCGACCTTGCGCAAGATCCCGGCGAAATCTATAATCTGGCCGCCGGTCCGGAGACGAAGGCCGTCCGGAAAGAACTCTATGATCGCATCCGCCGCTGGATGCGCGACCCGGCCTCGGTCTACTCCTGAGGCGCAGAGGGCCGCGGCCGGCCCTCATCCGAACGCGGCCGGCCTTCAATCGTTTCACGAATGTCAAGACGCCCGTCGGCATCGTGCGTTTTTCGCTTGAATAAGGCGTTTGTTTGGGCGACAACGATTTTTGTATATATATCGAAAAGGAACGCCTGGCCGAGACCGACCACGCAAATCTGGACAAACGGCTGGACGGATTTCCGTCCGTTCGTCGGTTCCTGCAACCGGCACTGAAAGGGCCAAAATGAATAAGATCCATCCCTTCTTGGTCATCCTCGCGGCGATCGCCACGATCCCCACGACATACGCCCAAACCATCAAGGTGGGGGATGCGGAACTGATTTACTCGGAAGATGAGAATCCCATCCGTTACGACGGAACCATCTCCACATTGCGGAAATACGGCAATGAACTGTGCTTTTACCATCCCTTCGGATGCCGGTTCGAGCCCGGCGGGAACCGCAGAAGCCGGCATAGCTGGTTTTACGGTCCCCCGGAGGATCCCCTGAAGATTCACGACGCGAGTCGAACGGAGGAGGAATTTTGGGACTATAATGGCTACTACCAGGATACCGACGAAGAGGGAATTTGGATCCTGGCCATGCACCAACTCGATAACGGCGACCTGTTGAGCATTACCCATGCGGAGATCAACTACCCCCAGGACAAAACATATCGGTTTGCCCTTGGACTGGGATATTCGACCGACAAGGGGAATCACTGGACTTATTGCGGAGAGATCGCCCGGGCCGCCAGGGATACGGCGAACATCGGCGGCGGCGCCTATATCTTCAAGGGAGATTATATGTACGTCTATTATAACGACGCGGACCCCGCCGCCAAAAAGAAACTCGGATGCGTGATCAGGGCAAAAATTGAAGAGGTTGCGAAGGCGGCGGCCATGCACAAGGTGACAACCTGGCACAAGTATCGTAATGGTCAATGGGATACGCCCGGTTTGTCAAACACCCCGGGCAGCAACATCATCCCCAGAACTTACGGCGGCGAAGATCTGCATGCCGATGCCGCCTACTGCACGGCTCTCGGCAAATACCTGATGACGGTCCAAACCGGCCGCGCCCACAAGCTGTTGCTTTTCGCCTCGGAAGACGGACTCAATTGGAAGCAGGCGGCGATCGTCGACGAAACGAACGAGAACGTCATGCAGCCCTATGCGGCGTTCGTGGACTTCAACGGCCCCACGGACGACGGTCGGATCGTCGACGATCAATTCTACATTTATTTCCCTCGGATACAACTCGGTGATCCTGAAAAAACTCCCATGTATCGGCGATCTATCAGAATCCAATAACAAATAACGATCGATTAAATCACTGGATGCCATAGAACGGCATCAGGCCAGGGCCGGCGAAACGGGGTGGAATCAAGAACACGGCGTCGTTAGGATCGTGATCCAGGAAGGCGATCAACGACTCCACGCGATCACGTATTTCATCGTCTGATTCTTTGCTGGCGCGCGCATATTGAATCTCCAGATCCCGCCAGGCGTATTCGGCTGTCAGCAACAGGCGGCCGATATTGCGAACGATGGCGGGATCGTCCTTCGCCGCCGCCCGCGCTGCGGCGAGTCCGTCCATCGCTTCTCGCAGCCGCTGGCGTGCGTGTCCGATCTCCGGGGCGCTTTTCAGTTTCGTCTGCGGGACGCTGCAATAGCGCCGCACGACGTCTTCCAAAACGGCGAACAAATTCGCGGCGGCGCCGGCCGCCGGTCCGTAACGCCTCTCGCATAATCCGTTGATTATCGCGTCCACATCGTCGTCGGGATTCCATTCGAGTTTTGCGAGTACGTAATGGGTCAGTTCGTAAGTGAACCAATCGCCCGGCTCGGAATAGTTCTGCACGCCCTGAAGCGGCAGCTTCCTGTAATACTGTAGTTCCTTCTGCATGTAATGCGCGATCATGACCGGCAGCGACCGCCAGGCGTACTTCCGGTAGTATGTATAGATCCCGATATGCCCGGCGAAACCGGTGCGCCATTTTTCGAGCGCGGCGGCGTAACCCGCGTTCATCTTCGATGCCGCATCATATATCTGTGATTCAAAACATTGACCGGCGGGGCAAAATTCGACCATCACGGACATATCGAGCGTGGGATTGCCGGGCGGATCGATATAGGTATCGTAAGCGATGCACTCCAGGCGAATCGCGGGGCGCACCGCGGCGAGTGCGGCCTTCACTCGCGCCAGGATCAGCGACTGACGGTCGGCATTGTCGCCCAAGGCCCGGCATCGTTCGCAATTACACCAATATCCGCCATCAGGCGGCCAGCAATCGAAGATGTCAATCTCGGGATGTTCGCGCAGATAAGCTGTTACGTTTTGTAAAAAATAATCCATCGCCTGAGGATTGGACGTGCAGAAGATCGCCACGCGCCCGAGCGCGTCCCGGTAGTCGCGTCGGACTCCCTTCTCGTCCATCCACATCCAGTCGGGGTGACGCTCGTAAAGCTTGCCGCCTTCCATGGCGCCATTGAGGTAAAGGTTGTAGCCATGGCCGCCGACTTCGATCGTGATATCGCGCGCTTGCAGGTAAGGCGTGACGTTATCATGCCACAGGTTCCACGCCTCGGTTGGCACGACGAGCGTGTTGAGGCGCGCTTTGGGCATCCATTCGATCAGATTGACCAGCGCCACGCGCCCGCCGGCTTGTGCCTGGTTGTGCGACTGCGCCTCGCCGACGTCCAGCTTGCGGTAGGCGAAGGCGGGCCGCTCGATCGTGACCGGCGGCAGGACGATGGAAAGACGGGACTCGGCCGGGATGGACTCGGCCGAGTCCTGGTAACTGTCGAAGCGCGGCGCCAGCCAGCGGCAGCCGATGCGAGCGAGGAGGTCGTATACTGCGTATAGAACCGCGCGGCCGCGCGCGCCGACGAGGTAAACTCGTCCGCCGCTGGCGAGGATGGCGTAGTCGTCGCCTTCGACCGTCGGACAATCGACGGCCGGCTTCCACTCGCCAAGGCCCTCGCGCCGGCACACAACCAGGGCGTTTTCCGGGAGCACCCCGCCGCGGCGGATCGGGATCTCAGCGCCCGACATTTGTTTCAGATACCGGGCCAGTTCGGCGGCCGCCAGCGATTCGGCTGGCGAAGGCCGCGCCGGCGTCACAATAGTGTATACACTCATGCCATTTTCGGCGATCGCCAGATGATCGCCTGCCTCCTTTTCGCCCGCCGTCGCCTGCCGGATGAATACGAAAGTGACTATTATCGCAATGAGTAACACGCGTACCATGGCAATTCTCCTCCGCCCCTTTACGCAAGTATACGTGTTGAATCATATATCCGTTTCAACAAAGATGTGCATTAAATAGCCGGCCAGTAACATCAGACGAGCGTGGTGGGCTGTGAAAGGCGGCGTCTACTTACGGGTCGCGGCTTCGGCCTGCCGTCTTGATTCCTCCACCTCCTTCAACGAGAGATAAACTTCGCGTTCGTAAAGCGACAATGTCCGTCCCCCTTTGTCGGCAAGCATCAGCGCCACCTCCAGCACTTGGCTCTTCGCCGGCAGTTCGTTCAAATCAACCGTGTGACAAAGGACCGCGCTCGACGCGGGAACGTCGGCCCGGGCTTCGCCGCTCAGGCGGTCCGAGCCAGCCCGAATATCCCAGATCATCTTGCAGGCGGTCAGCGTTGTTGCCAGATCGTTGGCCACCCAGATTTCCATCGCGCGACCCTCGTCTGCAATCCGGTAAAGCGGCACGACCGGCTGGTTGACCTGCGCCATTTCGTAGTAGCCTTTCTTGGGGCGGAAGTCGTGGCTGACGATCGCCTTGGGCCAGTTCGCGGCGGTACCGTCGAGGAAATGGAGTTGGAAATATCCTCCGATCGTGGCCTTGGAGATGCGGAAGCTTTTGGTAGCCTCGGCCAGCACGTCGGCCTGGTAGTTCTGACTCGCTTCGATGTATTCTCCCAGATTCATCGCCGTTCTGCCGCGAAATCCGAATTTCTGGCGCGGATTGGCGCCGGTGCTGACCTGACGCGAACCCCAGAGCCTGCGTTCGGACGGCGCCGGCGTAGGCCCCCAATGCCTGGGATAATGGAGCATCGTTTCGTAAGCATCGAGGGCTTCGGCGCCGTATTCACCGACCGTCATGAGTCGTCCCGGCGTGCGTTGACTCGCCGGACGTGTGCGCGCGCTTTCCCAAATCATATGCACGCCCGTATACCACGCATCGTAATAATGGATGTCGGCAATGAGATGGTCGAAGGCCTGGCGATCGGCGATGCGGCCGAACCAGCCGCCGCTCACCGGCACGAGGATGCGCTCGGGATCGACGGCAAGCGCATTGCCGACCGCCGATGCGACGTCGAGCGTGGTTTCGTTGGCAAATGAAAGCAGCACCACTCCGGGATTGTTGTAGCAGGTGCGCGCCAGCGTGGTTCCAGTCCGGGCCAGCGTTTCCAGCGTTCCGGAAACGTCGGCGGCGAATTCGTAGCCCGCGCCCTGATCCTGCTCCGA
Organism: bacterium; assembly: GCA_023480605.1. Taxonomy (GTDB): domain Bacteria; phylum Sumerlaeota; class Sumerlaeia; order MVZB01; family MVZB01; genus JAMCWS01. The sequence continues at coordinate 7,603 of JAMCWS010000339.1, read as the reverse complement.
CATGATGCCAAGGCGATCGTATAGTTCGCGGACTTCGGGGAAACCGACGTGCTGAGTGGATCGGACAGCATTAAAATTCGCCGCTTTGACCATTAGCGCCGCCTTCAATAAATTTTCCTGCTCGCCCCAATACCAATAGGCGTTGAGCGCCCCCGACAGGTTTGTGCCGCGCAGGAAGACCGGCCGGCCGTTGAGCAGGAAAGTGCCTTCGGTCAGACCGGGCCGCGGCGTGCTTGGGGAAACGATCGCGAAGGAACGGCGGCCGAATAGAATGTCGCGCGCATCGACCACGCGTTCTCCATCACGCAGGATCGCCCGGCAGCGGTACAGATATGGCTCCGCAGGCCACCAGGTTTTAGCCTCCGGCATCGCCAGCGTGAGTTGGCATTTGCCCGCCCCCTGCGCCAGCCTTGCGTGATCAGCATGCCGATACGCCCGGCCCTCGAAATTTTCGGGCAAAATTTGGACTTCCAGGTCCAAATCCCTGGTGGTGACGGCGTCGGTCTCCACTGTCACGCGGGCCTGATTGTCGGGCGGATTGCACCGGGCGAAAATCCCGCTCACGCAAGCCTCGCCGGTGGTCTCCAGATAAACTTCGCGGTGTATGCCGAAACCGTTGCCCAACGAGGCGATCGTGCCGAATTGGTATCCGGGAAACGACCGGGCATGGTCACCCATGACATACCGCTGGTTCTCGCCGGCGTCAGCGGGAACGAAGGGGAACAGCGACCAATGGCTCATCGGTTCGCCATACAGCGGTCCGCTGATGACCCGCACGACCAGCGAATTTTGCGCGCGCAACAGACGGGTGACGTCGAAATGGAACGGTTCATAATAAGTCACGTGACGGCCGAGGAACTCGCCGTTGAGCCAGACTTCCGCTTCCCAGTCCACGCCTGCAAAGCACAAAAAAACGCGCTGCCCCACGGGCGCCGGCGCGGATTTAAAACTGGTGCGATACCAGAGAATGCAGCTCGCCGGATACCAGCGGCTCCCTTCCCGGCCAATCTTGTGGGGATCTCCCTTCCTGATCGGCAGCCAGCGCCATTCGGGTACGGGCGCGGTCTCCCAGGCGGAATCGTCATGCTCTCCGCGGAACCAATCGGGGGGCGTGGGACGCTTGCCGTCGGCGGCGCCGCTCACTTCGAACTTCGAGCGCCACGGACCGGCAAGGTATTGGCGTTGGCGTGTCTCGATCGGCGCCGGCAGACTGCGCAGAAAAGGCGCATACTGCCTCCGCAGCGCCTCCACGGCGGCCTCGGTTTCCCTTGGCGTGCGCGGCGGCACAATCCAAATATCGGCCTTAAGCGCCTCGGCATCGATCACCGCCTCGTGAGTGGCGACGGGGGACGCGGCCCGGACGCCGACCATCAGGCAAACAGTTAATAGTATCAACAAACCACGTTGAATCGGCTTCATGGATGGCCCTCTCATGTCGCGGAAACTTCAAAGCGGTTCCCCATATCCCATGGGCCTGCAGGATGTGGTTCCGGGAATTGCCGATAATCTTCTTCATGTACCAGGCAACCGTCCCGGGCCGATGACTCATCACGGCTCCGCGCGGTCGGTCGGCTTGCCTGGCGACGGTGTGACGCAGCGGCGGATGGCCTCGACAAGGTCTTCAGGCGGACCGTCCTTGCTCAGGTAAGCGATCGCTCCGGCGGCGATCATCGCCTCGGCGCGTTCGTCCCGGGTATGCATCGAAAGGCCAATGACCCGCGTTCCGGGCAACTCGGCGACGATTTTCTGCGTCGCTTCGACGCCGTTCATTCCCGGCATGCCGACATCCATGACCACCACGTCGGGGCGATGGAGAAGCGTCATCGCCAGCGCTTCAGCCCCGTCACCGGCCTCGGCGACAATATCGATATCGCTTTCTTGGCGGAGGATGCCGGCCACGCCCTGGCGGACGATGACGTGATCGTCGGCCAGCAGGACGCGGATGATGCGCCGGGTCGAACCGGCCGTCGCGTCAACCGGGGCGGCCCCCGCTGACGGCGGGGCTTCCTCGCCCTCGGCCGCGATTCGCGACGGAAGCACGGGGGCGACCAACGTGACGCGCGTGCCGCGCCCCGGCGCGCTGTCGATGGTGCATAATCCTCCCAACGAATCGATGCGTTCGCAGATGCCGATCAAACCCAGGCGCGTTCTGTCTGTTTCGGCTTTTCGGACCGCTGTCGGGTCGAAGCCGATTCCGTCGTCGCTGACGACCACCTGGATCTGGTTATTATCGAGGCGGCCGGACTGAACGCGGGCCTTTTTGACGCCGGCGTGCTTGACCACATTAAAAAGCAGTTCGCGCGTGGCGTTGAATAGCATGACGACGATCCCCTCGTCGTCACGCGGCACGGCGGCTTGGACGTCGACCTCGATCTCCAGGCCGAATTTCTCCTGGAATTGATGCGCCAGCCAGGGAAGCGCGCCCTCCAGACCCGATTCATACAGGATCGTCGGACTGAGTTCGGTGGTGAGTGACTTGGAAACCCCCAGCGCCTGGTCGAGCAGGCCTTCGATGGTGTCCATGCTCTCGATGAGCGCCGGGGCGGTGCAATGGTTGCGCATCGCTCCCAGATGGAACTTCGCGCCGACGAGCAATTGCTGCAGGTTGTCATGCAGCACGCGGGCCACCCGCTCGCGCTCGCGCTGCTCACTGCGGGTCAGTTGCGCGGCCAACCGGGCCGTCAGTTGCCGCAGTTGGCCGGCCCGCTGACTCAGCGCCTCGCGGTCGCGCTTGCGCTCGGTGATGTCGACGATGATCAGCAGGATGCACTCGAAGGGGCTGCCGGCCGGCTGGATGCGGCTGCCGCTCAGCACCAGCGTCCGCCGGCCGATGCGAGGGTGGTTGTGTTCGACTTCGATCTCCTGGAAAGAGCCGTTCCTGGAGATGGTCTCCTCAAACAGGCGCCGTAAGGTCGTGTTGTCCCACAGCCCTTCCAACTCATACATGCGACGGCCCACGGTCTCAGTAGAGCTGCTCTGGAAGAGTTGATAATACGCCGAATTGGCCGACAGGATCCGTAGATTTTTGTCGAGCACGAGCAACGGCACGGGCACCATCTGAACGATGTTTTCGGCATAGGCTTTTTCGTCCTGCAGCTGCCGTTCGGCTATCTTGAGGCGCGTGACGTCGGTAAACGTGATGACCACCCCGTCGATACGATTATCAAGGGTGCGGTAGGGCAGGATGCGGACGATATACCACCGCCCGTCGACCGCCTGCACCTCTTCCTCGGTGGCCGTCAGGTTGTGGAGCGCCTTGGCGGCGCTGGTGGCCAGGTCCTTACCGGCGTATTTCTGGGTGATGTGCGTCACAGGGCGACCCAGGTCACTCGGGATCAGGTTGAGCAGTTCGGTGGCCTGGGGGGTGAAGCGCTTGATCTGCAACTGGCCGTCGAGAAAAATGGTGGCGATTTCGGAGGCATTGAAAAGGTTGGCCAGGTCGTTGTTGGCGGTGGTCAGTTCGCTGACCTTTTCGTTGAGCTGGCTGTTGACCGTGGTCAGCTCCTCGTTGAGCGATTGCAACTCCTCCTTCGAGGCCTCCAGCTCCTCGTTGGCTGACTGGAGCTCCTCGTTCATCGACATCACTTCTTCGTTGGCGGTCTTGAGTTCCTCACTGGCCGAATCGTATTCCTCGGCGTTGGCCTGCAATTCGCTGCGCAAGGCATTGACTTCGTCTTCGAGATGGCTGACCAGCGACTCGTTATGATCCGCCTCCGCCGCGACCGGCGCCGGTGGGCGTTTCTCGGTCGCATCCTCGAAGATGACGGCCAAGCACCGGTCGCCATTGGAGGGGATCTGCACGCGCATCACCGTCAGGTTGGCCGGCGGCGCCCCCTCGTGCGACGGGGGCACTCGCTTCAATGTGACCGGTTCATCCTGGCGCATGGCCTCCTCGATGGCGCGGCGCAGCTTGGCCGACAGCACGCCGGCCGTCATTTCCAGCAGGTTGAGCGTGGCCAGGCCCTTGGGGTGGCCCAGGTATTTTTCCGTCTGGCCGTAGAAGTAAAGAATCTGACCCCGGGGATCTATCAGCACGACGCTGGCGCCGTAATGCCGCAGCAGCACCTCCTGGTTGGCCTGCGCCAAGGCCACGGCGTAGGATTGGGTTCGTTCACGAGAGGCGAGGCCGCCTCCGCGCGCCCCGGCGTAAAGGGGCAATTCGACCACCGCTCGGCGGTCGGTCTGGATGAGGCGATAGATGCGCCGGGGCCGGGAGATCGCCTCATATAGATCATCCTTGCCGCTGACTCCCTCGGATTTGCCCATGAAGAGATATCCGCCCACCTTGAGGGCGAAGCTGAACAGGGTCAGAACACGCTTCTGAGCTTCGGATTCCAGGTAGATCAGGACGTTGCGGCAACTGATCAGATCGAGTTTCGAAAACGGGGGATCGACCAGCAGATTCTGGCGCGAAAAGATCACCGCCTCGCGCAACCGCCGGCCGACCTGGTAGGTCCGGTTTTCGTGCGTGAAGTAGGAGGTCAGGTATTTGGCCGGCACATCCTCGGTAATGCTTTCGGGGTAGACGCCCGTCCGCGCCACTTCCAGCGCGTGTTCATCGACGTCCGAGGCGAAAATCTGGACTGGGCAGTTCTTGCCCGCGGCGGCCATGGTTTCGAGTAGCAGGATGGCGATGGTATAGGCTTCCTCGCCCGTGGCGCAGCCGGGCACCCAGCACCGCACCGAATCATCGGGTTCCTTGCCGGCAACCAGCGGGATGATGGCCCGGCGGCGCAATTCCTCGAATGCTTCGGGATCGCGAAAGAATGAACTCACGCCGATGAGCATATCTTTGGAAAGTTGCTTCAACTCCTCGGGATTGACGCGCAGATATTTGAGATAATCGGCGAATTCGGCGATCTGCCGCAACCCCATACGGCGCTGGATGCGACGGATGATGGTTGTTTTTTTGTAATGATGATAATCACTGTCGGTGACTAGTCGAAGCAGCTTGAGGATCGCCTCCAGGTCTTCCGAGGCCACCGTCGGCGGCAGGTTGCCACGGTCCGCTGCCTGCACCTGGGCGTGACGCACGTATTCGATCAGAGCCTGCGGCATCTGGTTCACCGGTAAAACGAAGTCCATCAGGCCGGTGTCGATGGCGCTTTGGGGCATCGCCGGGTATTGCGCGGTTTTCGGATCCTGGGCCATGCACATGCCACCAGCGGCGCGCACCGCGCGGCAGCCACGCGGACCGTCGGAACCGCTGCTGCCCGAAAGAATGATGCCGATGGCTTTTTCCTGCTGATCCTCGGCCAGGGATTCGAAGAAAAAGTCGATCGGCTTGCGGATCCCCTCGCTCTTGACCGATTCGGAGAGACGCAGCCGCCCCTTTTCGATCCCCAGCGATTTACCGGCGATGTTGGCGTATACGCGGTTGGGCTGGACCAGTATGCCGTCATTGGCCTGCATCACATTCATCGAGGCCCACTTGCCCAGGATGTCGGCGAGGCGGCTCTCGTGCGTCGGCTCGAGGTGCTGGATGATCACGAAAGCCATGCCGCTGTCGGCGGGCATCGATTTGAAGAATGTTTTGAGCGCGTCGAGTCCCCCCGCCGAGGCGCCGATTCCCACCACGGGCACAACGGGGTGCGCCGTGGCCGCGGTCCTGGCTTTCGCGCGCTGCGATGGGCGCGGGCGATCCTCGTCACCATGCTTCTTCCTGGCCATATTGATGCATCTCCATCCTGGTTTTGTTGGCCGTTTTTTGTTAATTATCGACGCGTAATGACCTATAATCAAGGTTTTCATTTTTTCCCGCCGGCGGGGGCGATCAGCCGGACCCAGATGCGCCATGCCCGGCGTAATAAGCAGGAGGCTTACAAAAAAAACTTCCGTTCCCGCCAGGCTGCCGTCCGGCGCGACAACCGGCAGCGCCTGAAGGTGCGCGTGATGTTTCAATACGAGGCGCGCTTCGGTCGCGTGAGCGATCCCCGGCCCTGCTGGGCGTCGCCGGTCGGGGCCGGATCGAACCGGACCAGGGCATGAAAATCCCCCGGCCAGGCTGCGCCCGGTCGGGGGTCAATAAATATGCCGGAATGTTTCCGAGAATCGGACCGGTTTCGGACCGAATCAGGACGGATCGAAAGATTACATGAAATCGCGTAAGTCTCAGGAAACCCCTGATTCTATTGACGATTTGTGGCGCGCCTGCGGCGATTCGAACGCCGGACCTCATGCTCCGGAGGCATGCGCTCTATCCAGCTGAGCTACAGGCGCGCGCCAGAGTCATCATCATATCAGCAGACGCCGCGGAGTCAAGTTCATAACGGCCGCCAATCGCCCCGCCGCCCCGTCGCCGGAATTCCCCGCCGCATCACCCGAGTCCGCACCGTGGTTCGCCACCGGCCCGGGCCTGCCGGGTTTTGGGTGCGGCGGCGGTCCACGCTTCACGGCAGTCCCTGGATCGAGTCGATCCGGACCACGGCGCCGGAGGCGTTGACCGGATCGAGCCGGATGGCCGTCACCCGCGCGTCGCGCCAGAGCGGATGGGCGCCCACGGCGAAGTCGACGTCGTGCATCCGGCCGTCGGCCTGGATCGGCATGACGACCACTCTGCTCTCGCCGAATCCCGGCTTTTGTTCGGTGGCCCAATAGAACTGGGCCATGTCGTTCCCCGTGCCGTCGGCCCTCTCGACCGCCATCCGCACCCGGACGCGCCCGAGCGGGCCGGCCGCGATCACGCAGTTGCCCCGCGTCATATAGGGATCGCCGCCCGTGACCTTCAGCGTCAGGACTCCGTCCCGCACGGCCGGATCGGACAGGTCATGCTCCAGCCGCCAGCCCTTCATGCTTTCGCCGAACTGGAAATCGATTCGTTCGGCCCGCTCCACCAGCAGGCGGCAGGGGTGAGGGCGTGCCGGCGCAAGCGCGATCTCGGCGGGGCCGGGGCGGCCGGGCGCGATCACCAGCGTTGCGGAATTCGCATCGTAATTCCAGCCGGCCGTCTTTTCATCCGGGGGCGACTCGCGGGCGGGCAAGGGTCCGCCATCAAGACTGACGTTTACGGGGCGATCGACGCCGATCACCAGCACCCGCGAAGCGAGCGGCGGCGGCGTGGTGAAGCGAAACGCCAGACGCCCACCCTCGGCCCGCGCCGAATCGATCCGTCCGCAACCGGCGATCGACGCCATCCCATCGCTCCCCTCGGCCAACTTCACTCGCTCGATCCGCGGCTCGGCCGCGTAGCCCAGGAATTCATACACATTCTTAAGTATCTGGTATGGCGCGAACAGCCACGATGATTTTTCGGCGTTGAGCGTGTAAATCGAATCGGGCCAGAGGCACTGGTCTTTGGCGTCGGTCGATTGCTGATACATCGCCGAGATCGTCACCCCGGCGGCGATCGCCCGCCATGGATACGAGTCATCCACCTCGGCCAGGCGCAGGATCGACCATGCCCAGCGCAGGCCGTTCCATTGCACCGGTCGCCCGAACCACGACCAACTGAACAGCGTCGCCCCGAAAACCGGAATGGATCCATAACGCATCCATGGGTATGGCGCCACGTCCCACTGATATGATGATGACTCTGGCGCGCGCCTGTAGCTCAGCTGGATAGAGCGCATGCCTCCGGAGCATGAGGTCCGGCGTTCGAATCGCC
>JAMCWS010000267.1 GCA_023480605.1 bacterium | reverse complement strand
ACAAGACGGCCGTCACCCCAGCGCCGTCAGGCCCGGGGTCTGGTTGCCTTCGTAAATGGTCTGGACGAGTTTCATCACCGCCAGCGCGTCGGCCGACGTGCCGTAGATGACCGGTTTGCCTCCCAGCACGCAATCGACGAATTCGGCCAGTTCGCGCTTCCAAGAGGGATCGGTGTCGAAGTAGATCACCTCCTCGCGGGGTTTGCCCTGGGCGAAACTTTCGTCGAACTGGCGGCGGGCGACGGTGATCGTTTCGTCGCCGTAACTGCGCGTCGACGACAGGATGCCGTTGATGCTCAGGTAGCCGTCGCTCATGAAAATTTCGAGGTTGAAGCGGTGTTTCCAGTGGGTGCTGGAGCTGTGGAGCATGGCGATGCGCCCCTTGCGATCGCGCAGCAAGGCGAAGGCGTTGTCCTCGACCTCGATCTTCCAGAAGGCCGTGGTCGTCATGCTCTTGATCTCGACGAAGTCGCCGCAAAAGAAGCGGAACAGGTGGCGGCACTCGAATCGGGCAAAGTGGCCGGCGCCTGGCTCGACGCCTTTTGGCAGGAGCCTTACAAGGGGGCGCTGCTGCGATTCGAGCAGGTGCTGCTCACCCCCCACGCCGGCACCTACACCGCGCAGTGCCGCCTGGCGATGGAGACCGCCCCCGCCCAAAACCTTCTGCGCGACCTCGGACTGGGGTGAAGGCGACGCGCTGAGCCGCCGTTGTTCAATGACGCAGGTCCGCGATTCCCGGAATGCACGCCCAGCCGGAAGGGCGCATCCGGGGTATACTGATATTGAGACCGGATTTGTTTCCGGGAATATTCAAAATCTTTTACCTACAAGCTTCATAGTGCCCGGCCGGTCGGAACAGCCAGCAACACAAGGCTTGACGATCCGACGCCACGCGGGCAAAATTGGATGAGAACAGTTTCTTGGCTCGGGCGATGAAAGCCCCGGCGGTCCTGGCAAGGTCCGGCGGGGCTGGAAGGTGGTGAAAATCCACCGCGGACACGCCGCTGTGACCGGGAACGAACGCCGTAGTGGATGCCACTGGCCCCCCCGGGGGCTGGGAAGGCGCGGCAAGTAGGACGATCCGGAAGTCAGAAGACCCGTCCCTGAGTATAAACTGCCCAATCTTCTTCGTGTTCCGGGAAGATGGAGCGTCAAGTGCCCCTTGCACGGGTCTGCCGAATCCTCGTTTCAAGCCGGTCGAGCGCCATCGTCCATCGCGGCCGATGGTCGGGATTCCGTGCGATTTTTCCAGGTATTGTCATCGCTTCTCTTCGTCCGCCGCGTGGAAGGTCGGGAATGCACCGGAGATAATCCTTCTCCCGTGCCTTCACATTCCGGACGGAGAGTATCCCATGCGATCCTCAACCCGGCACTCGGCCGATTCAAAATCGACCGGGTTCAGATCGGCGTTCACCCTGATTGAACTGCTGATCGTCGTGGCCATCATCGCCATCCTGGCGGCCATCGCGGTTCCCAACTTCCTCGAGGCGCAGACCCGCTCGAAAGTCGCGCGCAGCGCCAACGACGAGCGCACTCTCGCCATGGCCATCGAGTCCTACCGGACCGACTGCAATTCCTACCCGCGCATCCCCTCCTGGCCCAACGCCGGCTGGGACGACCCCCGCGCCTGGCTGGGTCCGCTGACCACCCCCGTCGCCTACGCCACCTCGTTGCCCAAGTATCCCTGGGCCCCATACACCATCGACTGGGGCCGGGGTCCCATGTCCATCGACTATTATTATTACAACGACCGGAAGAGCTTTTACCTGCCGGGCGGTTTGCCCTGGAGCATCTGGGACCCCGCGGATGCGCACGAAATTTATTTAAGCGCAGCCGGTCCCGACGGAGACCTGGACCAGGAGTGGGGAAATGAGCCGGGGAGCAATTATCATCCGTACGGTCCGACCAACGGCACCACGTCAAGCGGAGATATCATCCGGCTGGGGCCGTGAGGCGGCCGCCTGTCGCCGGTGGGTTCAGACCTCATTGGGCTGGTCGTCGACCTCGATTTCCTCCCACGGGATTTCGTTGTCGAACATATCGACTTCGAAGAGCGGGGGGGCTTTCGCGCCCCGCTCCTGGGAGAGCTGCCCCCACTCGATCCGCAACGGCAGGCGCAACATAAAAGTCGAGCCCTCGTTCACGCGCGAGACGGCCGTAATCTCGCCTCCCAGGATCCGCGCCAGTTTGCGACTGAGGGTTAGGCCCAGTCCGGCCCCTCCGCGCGCCTCCTCGGACTGGTTCGACTCGGCCTGCGCGAATTCGTCGAAGATGAGAGGCAGTTGCGCGCCGTCGATGCCGATGCCCGTGTCGCGCACGGCGATGGAGGCGGTGTGCCCGTCGCTCTCGACGGCGATCTCGACCATGCCTTCGTGGGTGAACTTAATCGCGTTGTAAACCAGGTTGATGAGGATCTGGCGCACCTTGGCCCGATCGGTGACCACCCGCAACCCGGGATCGGCCAGCCGCGTGCGCAGTTCCAGGCGCTTGCGGCTGGCCAGCGAACGCAGGGTGGTGGCGACGTCCTGGACAAGCTCCGCCAGCAGAAAGTTTTCCGAGAGTATTTTCACCTTGCCGGCCTCGATGCGCGACAGGTCGAGCAGGTCGCCGATCATCGTCAGCAGGTGTTCGGCGTTGCGCAGGACGGTTTCGAGATTTTTCTGGCGCCGTGGGGGAAGGCCGGGCGTCTTGCGCAAGACGACCTCGGTGAAGCCGATGATGGCGTGCAGCGGGGTGCGCAATTCGTGCGAGATGGTCGACAGGAAGCGTGATTTCAGATGCGTGGCCTCGGTCGCCCGCCGCGACCGTTCGGCCAACTCCCGGTTCTGAACGAGAATCTGGCTTTCGAGATACTTTTGGGCGATCAGGTTGCCCAGTTGGTTGGCGATCAGGCGCAGGGGAATTTCGTCCCAGGGATTGAAGGCGTCGGCGGCTCCGCGCGCCAGCACGAGCACCCCGTGCAGCGCGCCCCCGGCCTCGCGCGCGGCGACGGCCGCATAGGCCAGCGGCGGGCGGGGCGCGCCGTCGGGGGCCGCCGCGGGAGCGCCGCAATCGGCGTGAAGATCCGTGCCGTAGCAGAAATCACGCTCGCGGACGCGCCTGTAGAGTTCCTGGCGCGCGCGCCGGTCAAGCAGGCCGGCCCATTCCCGGGCGGCTTCTTCACCCGGGCGGGCCGCGTCGGGCGCGGTCCAGCCGTAGCGGAGCGGATCGAGCGTGTTTTCGAGCATCAAGATGAGCCAGCGGGCCTCGCACAGCTCGCCGATCCGGGCCAGGGCGTCGTCGAGTTGCTCGGGCAGGCTCTGGCCGACGCGCAGATTATTAAATATCTGCTGGGCGCGCAACGCGCGATTGCGCTGAATGTCGGCCACCCGAAGGTCGGTGACGTCGCGGGCGATGCCGCGGACCCCGCCCGGCCCGACCGT